>JAYFQW010000012.1 GCA_034926675.1 Clostridia bacterium
AGTGTCCGTGTTCAACACCGGCGAACACATACCTGAGGAATGTATGGATTCGATCTGGATCAGCTTCTACAAGATCGATAAGGCGCGCACGCGCAGCCACGGAGGCACAGGGCTGGGCTTAAGCATCGTGAAAGCAGTCCAAAAGGCTCACGGCAACGAGTGCGGGTGCGAGAACGTCGACGGTGGAGTCATGTTCTGGTTCGATGTCGATCTCGCATAGAGTCAGCGCCTATCATCTTCTGACTCATACGTCGATCATGGCCGCGGCCACGCGGTCGCCATGGTGGCCACGACTCACTCAATGCTTATAAACATCACCGCGCGGTTGTATCAACAGAACAGTAACGGTTCGCTCGATCTTGTCCACCGAGTACACCACGCGGAGATCTCCAACACGGAGTCGCCACCGTCCGGGATGTCCCTGGAGCGGTTGTGTGTCGCCTCCCCATGGGTCCTGCTCCATTGCAAACAGTGCCCGCCTCAGCCTTCGATACATGGCAGGGTCCACCTTCTGCATGTAGCTCTCGGCGCGCCGGGATAGGGATACCCTATAACCTTCTCCGCCTGAGCTCACGCAACGGCGCCACCTCTCCACGGGCTACCTCTGCTTCTGCCTCCGTTAGCTCCTTCTCCTCGTCTGGAGTTAGGATCGCCGGTTCGACTTTGAGCGCCCGCGCATGGGACAGAAGCTCAGCAAGGCCCGTGTCATCCATGCTGTCTATAGTTTTCAGCAAGTCTTCTCGCACTGACAACCTTGTCACCTCCTTGATGTATTACGCGGAATATTACTTGCCCGCCTTCTCTATCACCGCCAGATACTCCATGGTCACGCCCTCCTCCTGAGTCGTGCTCGCTTCAAGGGGATGGAACACCCGCTTGCGCCAGCATCGCAGCGAGCGCCTGCCGTGGTATGCGCCAGGAGCGCCCAAGGTTCACCCCAGCCAGTCTGCCGTCGGTCAACATACGCCGAATGGTCTTGTCGCTTACGCGCAAGAAGTCTGCCACCTCATCAACAGTCAGCATTTCAGGAAGATCAGGCCATTCCTTCATGGTGGACACCTCCACCCTTATGATAACTCTGCGGCCCTTTTCGTGTCAATGCATCCCTTCACAGGACACTACAGGACGGGATCATCTCCCTAAGCCCCGCGGCCGACATGATGAGAATCGACGTCGAGGGAATTTGACCACCCAGGCGTCACCGGAATGGTGCGGATCTGGCCATCTGGCCAGGCCTTTTCTATTTGACTTGTGGGCGCCTCCTGCATTGTGGTAATGTAGAAAAACGCGCCCTCTGTGGAAGGGCCGTCCGACAGGGAGGTGGTTCAACGTGCGCCCGGCGGTCAGGCAATGGCGGGTGCTCGCAGGAAAGGGATTCGCGCAGAACCTTCAGTACTCCGCCTCGCACATAGTGAACACAATCGCCAGTGTAATCTTCGGTCTCATCTATATCTACGTATGGCGGGCGGTGACGCCTGCATCCGGATTTGGCCAATACACCTCGTCTATCATCGTTCAGTATATATGCGTTAACCAGACGACTGCGTGGTTCACCCAGTTTGGCATGAAGATACGCCACAGGATAGCTGAATCAGTGAGATCGGGCAGGATCGCAGTGGAGCTGGCGCGCCCCATGGATTTCTTCCACTACCGCATGGCCTTTGAATACGGCGCGCAGCTTTACAGCCTTGTGTTTCGCGGCCTTCCTGTGGGCATTGGCCTTTCGTTCTTCGCACAACTGCGCACGCCCGGGTCGGCCATGACGTGGCTGTGGGCCTTGGCATCATTGGCCATAGGCGGCTATATCGGCATCGCCCTGGGCTATCTGGTCGGCATATCGTCTTTCTGGACCAACGAGATCCGCACGCTGTCATGGGTGGTTTTCTCCTTGCAGTCGCTCTTGGGCGGGATCTCGATGCCACTTGAAGTTCTGCCTCGTCCATTGGAATTGCTGGCCAAGACTTCTCCCTTTGCTCACTTGGCCTACTATCCTGCGCGGATCTACCTGGGACTCTCGGGGCCGGCGCCGATAATGGCTGGTTTGGCGTGGGCCGCTGTTCTCACGATTGCCGCTCATCAGGTTACGGCTCTTGCACGCCGGCGACTGGAGGTGCAGGGAGGATGACAGGAATGACGGGCATAAGGCCGGAGGCAGAGGCGGCAGGGACGACCACCACTATCTGGGCGAGGCTCTCGCGGGCTGCGCGAGTATACCGTACACTTGTGTCTGCCAGCACTAGAGGACAGATGCAATACAGGCTGGATTTCCTGGGAAGCACGCTTGTTCAAGCCGTAATGGGCGCCGACAGCCTGCTGTTCATAGGCGCGATACTGTGGAGATTCGGCCCTGTCATGGGTTGGGGCATCTTTGACATCGGGATGCTGTTTGCAGTTTCGCGCATGGGAAATGGCATATACATGCTGCTTTGCAATGAACTTGATGCATTCGAAGCATACATGGTCAACGGTGACTTCGATACACTGATGATCAGGCCTTGGCCTACGCTGTTCACCCTGTTGGCGCGGGGAACGGGTATTCGCCGACTCTCATTTCTTGTGCAAGGCGTAGCTGCTGGCGCCATAGCGGCGCCGCGGCTCGCGACAGCGGGCGTGATTCGGGGCTGGGATTTCATGTGGGTGCTGGCCTCCGTAGTCTGGACTACACTGCTGTTCTTCGCGGTGGGCCTCGCCACGGCCGCGGCGGGATTTTGGATCGTGCGGATTGAGGAGTTGCAGGTGTTCACTCTTATCGCGCCGTCTACTGCCACAATGTATCCACTGGATGTATACCCGTCCTGGCTGCGGCGACTCTTCGTCACGGTGTTGCCCCTAGGGCTCGGCAGCTACGTCCCTCTCAGGTTCATCCTGGACAAGGGGGGCACGGTTACGGATCTGTTGTGGCCGGCGCTGGCCAGCCCTGTGGCGGTGTGGCTGGCGCTGAAGTTATGGAAGGCGGGGGAGGCGCACTATGCGAGCACAGGGACGTAGGGAGGGCGCCGCGGTTGTGGCGGACGAGTTGTGCAAGGTATACCGCTCACCGGTGAGAAGACCTGGCTTCTGGGGGAGTGTACGGCAGTTGGCAGCCGGGGAAACCCGCGATGTGATTGCTGTCGATGGCGTCAGTTTCGGCATCGGCCAGGGCGAGTTTGTTGGCTACATCGGACCAAACGGGGCGGGGAAGTCCACTACTGTCAAGATGCTCACCGGGATTCTGCACCCCACATCAGGGAGTGTTCAGGTGAATGGACTGTCGCCTTCGCGGGCGCGGGAGCAAGTGGCGCAGCAGATAGGCGTGGTGTTCGGCCAGCGCACGCAGTTGTGGTGGGACCTTCCCACGATCGACTCCTTCGAGATACTGGCTGCCATGTATGACGTGGCGCCCGCGGACTACAGGCGATTCATGGGCGAGTTCACCGACCTGCTTGGCCTGGACGAGTTCCTCGACACCCCCGTGCGCCGGCTGTCGCTTGGGCAGCGAATGAGGGCCGACATCGCGGCGGCGCTGATCCACAGGCCACGGGTGCTGTTTCTCGATGAGCCCACCATCGGCCTGGACGTAATGGCCAAGGCGCAGGTGCGCGACTTCCTGGCCCGGGTCAACCGTGATCACGGGGTCACGATCCTGCTGACCACTCACGACATGCGCGACATTGAAGAGCTGTGCCGGCGGGTGATGGTGATAAACCATGGGAAACTCATGTTCGACGGCAGCCTGGAATCACTCATCGCGAGCGCCGGATTGCCTGCCACGATGCGGCTGCGCCTGTCGAGCATCGCCTCCGGCGTGGCTGTAGGGCAAACGCTGGGAGGAACATTGGGAGAGGCGTTGGAAGACGAGCTGTGCACCGTCACAGCGGTGGACTACTCGGCGAAAAGCGTAGACCTGGCGTTCGACCGCAGGAAGGCATCCGCGGCTCAGGTGCTCTGGGCAGCGCGGGAGCTGGGCGAAGTTCGCGACGTGAGCCTGGCCGAAGCGGGGATGGAAGAGACGGTTAAGTGGTTGTTGACGGAGTAGGAGTCGAAGCGCGCGCCGAGGGTCGCGGACTACTACGATTAGCGGTGGAATTTTGAGACAGGTGTAACCTTGACGCCCAGAGACGCTGCCTGACATAATAAAATAAGCCATATCACATGCCGTTTATAACCACATCGAGAAGGAGGTTGCCCATGTCATCTAGGCTTTTCCTGTGGCGCACTCTGGCGGGGGTGCTGTTAGTCACCCTATGTGCTCTGTTCGTCCTGTCAGCCAGTGTGGATTGCGCGGCGAAGCTGCCGGGGGGCGTTACATCTCGGTTGAAGAAGATCGGCGAGTACATGGTCAAAGTGGAAAAGGCGTTGGCAGAGCAGCGTATCAACCGCAATGACCTTGATCGGGCGCAGCAGGCGCTGGATGAGATCATCAAGCAGTATCCGGACTATGCCAATGCCGAAGAAGTGCGCGCGGCCGCGCAGCGGATCGAGGCAGGGCGACAGGCCATCGAGGAACTCGAGAAGGACAAGGCAGCCGCCAAAGAGGCCGAAGCCAATGCCCTGAAGGCGGCGGAAGCCGCCGCGGAGCAGTGGGCGGAGAGACTGTCGCTGTACAAAGCCGATGCCGCCGAGAACGCGAAAGGCCGGTTTGGGGTCCCGATGAGCGACGCCGCCCAGATCGTCGCGTTCAATCCGCAATACGAGGAAGCTGAAGCCGTGTACGAGGAGTTCCTGAAGACCGGCATTGACAAAGACTCGCACTGGAAGCTGCGCGAGGCGGAGTACAATATCCGTGTTTCGCTGGAGAATTACCGCAACAGCGTCACACGCGTGTATGACGAGACGCTGACCCGCGTGAGGCAAGTACGCGACTGGCTGATCGCACAGAAAGCCGCACCTAAACCCAACGTGTATCCCAAAGATCAACTTGAGGTTGTCCGAGCCATGGTCGCCGGCGTACGGCTGCTGTATCCCGCGGAAAGCGAGGAGTTGAAGTCGCTGGAGGCCGATGCCGCGGAGATGGAATCCCTGCAGGCGGCCATCGACGACATCGTGTTACAGAGCCGGTGCATGCAGCCCGATGCCTTCAAGGGGCAGGAGTCCGCTACACTGAAGAAGCTGGCTGAGGGCATTGTGTTGAAAGCCTATCCGAAAGCAGAGATACTCCGGGTACATATCGTCAGCGCTGACTGGACGACGGAGCGCGTGGAAGAATGGACTGACACGACCAAGACCGCCTGGCGGGTTCGAGTCACTCGGGGCGTTAACGCGCAGGTGGCGGTGAAACATGAGGGGGAGTGCTTCCTTCACACCACCTTCCTGCATCAAGACACCATCGGCGGAACCGCCAACCCGCTCACTGGCCACATCATGTTCACGGACAGAATCCTCGAGGCGAACCTGCCGCCGTTGTCCTGAGCCAGACCGCGGTGGAACTACGAACCGATCAGGGAATCGATTGGGGGCGGATGTTTGTCCGTCCCTTTGCTGCATTCTGCGGCGAAATGCTTGTTGATGCAAAGGACGACCTCGAGATCATCCGCCGACTGATCCCCGAATCCATCCTTTGCATGGAGAGCGCGCTCCACTACCATGGGTACATCGATCGAACCCCGGATGTGTGGCACATCGCGGTGAGCAAGAACATGAACAAGAAGAAGGTCAGGCTCGAGTACCCGCCGATCAAGGTGCATTTCGTGGCCCCGCATCTACTCGACGTGGGCGTGTGCGAAGGCATGGTCAGCGGGGCAAGTGTTCGCGTCTATGACAGAGAGAGGGCTGTGTGCGATGCGATACGGCATTCCAGCAAGATGGACGCCGAGGTCGTTAACCAGACGATTCGGTCTTACGTCGCGGACCCCGCCAAGAACGTTGGCAGGCTCATGGATTACGCGAGAGTGTTTCGGATCCAACGTAAAGTCGAGAGCTTCGTGGGGGTGTGGCTGTAGTGAGCAACGTGTTCCAGTCTGTGGTCGACAGGCTGAGAAGCAAGGCCCGGCGTTCGGGGATGAGCTTTCAGCTGGTGCTACAGTTGTCCTGCCAGGAGGAGTCTCTGAGAAGGCTGGCGAGGTCGCAGTAAGGGATATCAAACGAAATCGGTACCGTTGAGCAAGTGGTAAAGGCGATACTGGACGTTCCTTCAGGCAACGATTATGTTGTCTATGATGTGGAGCACTGCGATCCCATTGCGGAGGGCAGAGAATACGCCGGAGCAAGAGTGCAACTCGTTGGGCGTGTCGGGAACACTAGGACACCGTTTCACGTCGATGTGGCTGTTGGCGATGTAGTGACGCCGAAACCGATTGAGCGGGAGATCCCAACGCAGCTCGACGGATTTGAAGTACCCGCGATCCTAACATACTCCCTGGAGTCGACTGTTGCCGAGAAACTTGGGGAGTGGGATCTGCAAGAGAGGCGGTACATATCAGCAATCCCTGCTGTTGGCAGTGAAGATTAGAAGGGCTTACAACAGCGGGTGCAGGCTGCATCGAAAACACCCTGTGCGCTCACTCGCGTCCAGATCCGTGCGCATCGTCCCGACGCATCTGCGCCTGAACGATGAGATCCCTGACCGCGAGGACGTCATCGATGAGATCAAAGGAAGGCGGTTCGATGCGTCTGTAGCCATGGTATCGATACTCATCCAATGATGAGCCACGCCAACCGGGCAAGTAGCCAGGCGTTCCGACGAGTATTGTGCCTGATCCGTCGGCTCTGCGGGTCACGTTCAGCTCTCCGATGCGCTCCAGCGGGATGGAGATGAAATGGCTTCCCCAGAACCCGGTGACGATGAGTATGCGCTTGTCGGTGACGCCGTAATAGGTGTTCTGCCTGATGCGCGCATCCACGAAGAATCGGCCCACCAGCAAGTAGAGCCCTACTGCGATGAAGACAAACCCAAATAGGTCGAATATGGCGAGCGGACGCATGAATACCGGTCGGCCTGTGAAGGGATTCTTGGTTATTGTGAACCCGCCGGGCGCTATCCCCCTGCCCATGGATCCGGCGGCGCCGGTGATGTAGACCGCCATGGCCAGCCACAAGAGGCTGAAGACGGTAACCGGCAAGTCGTATGGGCGGAAGGCCAGCCCCGGTCGGGGCCTGCCGGTCCATATCGCCGTCTCTCCCGGAGTGAGCTGAGCGCCGATTACCTGTTCAGCATCCTGCCACACTATCGACACCTCCTACAGCTACCGATCATGCTTCGATGAACCTTCGAGGGTTCCTGCCTGTACACCGCAGTTGCTGGCGCACAATAGCGCAGAATTGCGAAGGAATTCCAGAGCATTTTGACGAACACTAGCATTTGGCAGTCCGGTCTGAGCGGTGTTGTGGTTGGAAAAGGCTGTACTCAGCGCCCATGAAGGCCCAGGGGCAGCAGAATGCCGACGCCGCATCACGGAGCATATGAAGCAGATCTGTTTGCCATAGACTCAGACACACCACAAATCACCACGCCTTCCGACGGGCCAGATGCTGCGGCACTTATCATTGTACGTACGGATCTGGGACACCTGTACCGACCGAGTGAATCGTCTTGAGGAGAGGAAACACGTGAACAACAGATTCTTCGAGAGGCCTATTCTCAACTCTCCCTATGAGTACCCTGAGAGGCACTGGGAGCTTGACGATCAGGGCCAGCCAACGCAACAAATCATCGAAAGGCGCCGCAGCGCTGAGTTCATCACGCCAATTCCAAAGCCCAGGAAGCGCAAAGGCCTGCTCGGCCAACTACATATCGTGTTCGATGAGGGCAAAGGGCTTTCAACTGAAGAGCAACAGTACGACCCGACACCGATTATCAACGAACTCCGCCATCACGTGGACGAGTGGCGAAACAGGCCGAACCCGGGCGACTGGCAAGTCACACCTGAAACGGCTCGCTTGCTTCATCATTGGCGGCATCATAGGTTCAACGACATTCGGCCATTCTTCTGCCAGGTTGAAGCGGTTGAGACTGTCATCTGGTTGACAGAGGTTGCCCCCAAGGCTGGGAAGACCGGAAGAGGCTTTCTCGAGCACCTGGCCAATGCCAACAACGAGGCCAACCCGGACCTGATGCGTCTGGCATTGAAGCTTGCCACTGGCGCTGGCAAGACTACCGTCATGGCAATGCTGATTGCGTGGCAGACTGTCAACTCTGTGCGCCGACGAGGCAGCAGGAAATTCACTCGTGGGTTCCTCGTTGTCGCGCCAGGCCTGACCATCCGCGATCGGCTGCGTGTGCTTCAGCCCAATGACCCGGACAGCTACTACGAAAGCCGCGAACTCGTCCCAAACGATATGCTGGATGATCTGAAACGTGCCAAGATCGTGATCACGAACTATCACGCATTCAAGCTCCGCGAACGCGTCGAGCTATCCAAGGGCGGTCGTTCCCTCCTGCAGGGCCGGGGCGAAGCGCTCAACACATTGGAAACTGAGGGAGAGATGCTCCAACGCGTGATGCCCGAGCTTATGGGCATCAAGAACATCATCGTCATAAACGATGAGGCACACCACTGCTATCGCGAAAAGCCCAAAAGTGATGAGGAAGAAGTGCTGAAGGGGGACGATAGGGAAGAGGCGGAGAAGAACAACGAGGCCGCCCGTCTCTGGATCACTGGCCTGGAAGCCGTCAACCGTAGGCTGGGGATTGCGCAAGTGGTTGACCTTTCGGCGACACCGTTCTTCCTTCAGGGCTCGGGTTATGCGGAGGGCACGCTATTCCCCTGGACGATGAGCGACTTCTCGTTAATGGACGCAATCGAATGTGGAATCGTCAAACTGCCCCGGGTGCCTGTGGCCGACAATATCCCCGGCGGCGAGATGCCCAAGTTTCGCAACCTCTGGGAGTACATCCGCAGGCGCATGCCCAAGAAGGGCAGAGGCAAAGCGAAGACTCTCGATCCGCTCAGTTTGCCTGTTGAGCTGCAGACAGCTCTTGAGGCCCTCTACGGGCACTACGCAAAGACATACGAGCTGTGGCAGAAGAGTGGCATTCACGTTCCTCCATGTTTCATTGTGGTCTGCAATAACACGTCCACCTCCAAGTTGGTCTACGATTACATCTCAGGCTTCCACCGTGAGAACGAGGACGGTTCAACCGTTCTCGAGAATGGCCGCCTCGAGCTCTTCCGGAATTTCGACGGCAATGGGAACCCGTACCCGCGCCCACGCACGTTACTAATCGACAGCGAACAGCTGGAATCAGGCGATGCGCTGGACAAGGACTTTCGCGATATGGCAGCCAACGCGATCGAGCGTTTTCGTCGGGAGATCGTCGAACGTACGGGTGATCCCCGACAGGCCGAGAATCTTACGGACCAGGATCTACTTCGAGAAGTCATGAACACCGTGGGCAAGATAGGGCGGCTTGGTGAGTCCATTCGCTGCGTTGTTTCGGTTTCCATGCTTACCGAAGGATGGGACGCCAACACGGTTACGCACGTGCTGGGTGTGCGTGCGTTTGGCACACAGCTTCTGTGCGAGCAGGTAGTAGGCAGGGCACTGCGCCGCCAGTCGTATGACCTCAATGAGGAGGGCCTGTTCAACGTCGAGTATGCTGACGTGCTGGGTATACCGTTCGACTTTACGGCCAAGCCGGTTGTGGCGCCGCCGCAACCCCCACGCGAGACTGTACAGGTCAGAGCTGTGCACCCTGATCGCGACCACCTCGAAATTCGGTTCCCACGTGTCGAAGGCTACCGTGTTGAGCTGCCCGAAGAACGGCTTACGGCCGATTTCAATGCTGACTCCATACTTGAGCTGACCCCCGATCTAGTTGGCCCTTCAATCACGAAGAACGCCGGGATCATCGGCAAAGATGTCGATCTCAACCTCGAGCACCTGAAAGACGCACGGCGGTCTACGCTGCTGTTTCACATTGCCAAGCGCCTGCTCTACACCAAGTGGCGAGACCCTGGCGAAGAGCCCAAACTCTACCTGTTCGGTCAACTGAAACGCATTACCAAGCAGTGGCTCGACACCTGCTTGGTGTGCAAGGGCGGCGCCTACCCGGCTCAGTTGATGTACCAAGAGTTGGCCGACATGGCCTGCGAGCGCATTACGGCTGGCATCACTCGTACTCTAGTGGATGAACGACCTGTGAAGGCCATGCTCGACCCGTACAACCCAATCGGATCCACCATGTACGTGAACTTCAACACATCAAAGAAGGACCGTTGGGAGACGGACGCACGCCGCTGTCACATCAACTGGGTGATCCTTGATAGTGACTGGGAAGCCGAGTTCTGTCGAGTGGCCGAGTCTCATCCGCGAGTCAGAGCTTACGTTAAGAACCACAACCTCGGCCTGGAAGTGCCATACCGCTACGGCTCAGAGATGCGGCGATACATACCTGACTTCATCGTCCTCGTTGATGATGGGCATGGTCCTGATGATCTGCTCCACCTCATCGTCGAGATCAAGGGCTATCGGCGCGAGGATGCGAAGGAGAAGAAGTCCACAATGGAGACGTACTGGATACCAGGCGTCAACAACCTTAGCAGGTATGGTCGCTGGACGTTTGCTGAGTTCACGGAGGTATACCAGATTGAGACCGACTTTGAAGCCAAGGTGGAAGCCGAGTTTAACAAAATGATCGCCTCAGTGACCGCTCGGGCGACTGTCGAGGTGAACTAATATGGCCAAGAATACCACAGGAAAGACGGTTGAAACCCTTACGCACGATGAGGCATCGCGCAGGAATATCCCTACGGCCGAATACCAGTCGGTCATGGCCAAGGACGACCTTAACTCCATCCGCATTGTCTACGAGCGCCGCAACCGCGACCTCGACCCCCAGCTTGTCTGGCGTGGCAAGGATTATCAGGACTGGTCTGACCTCGTCGTTCAGGCGCCTCCCCTGTACATCCAGGAGAAGGTCCATCCCAAGGTGCTGATTGACGATCTGCTCCGGCACCCCGAGGCCGATAAGCCAGCAGCGGGAGATCAGCTCAACCTCTTCGCCGATTTCAATGGACTGCCGAGCGAGAGCGCCAAGACAGAGTTCTACCAGCACGACGCCAACTGGACCAACCGGATGATCCTGGGCGATAGTCTGCAGGTAATGGCCTCATTGGCTGAGCGTGAAGGCCTCCGAGGCAAGGTGCAGTGCATCTACTTTGACCCGCCGTACGGGATCAAGTTCAACTCCAACTTCCAGTGGTCCACAACGAGCCGAGATGTGAAGGACGGCAACGTAGATCACATCACCCGCGAGCCAGAGCAGGTCAAGGCGTTCCGAGACACCTGGCGGGATGGAATTCATTCGTATTTGACATATCTGCGGGACCGGCTGACCGTGGCGCGGGATCTGCTGGCTGATAGCGGCTCCATTTTCGTGCAGATCGGCGATGAGAACGTTCACCGCGTGCGGGCGCTGATGGATGAGGTGTTCGAGGAGAGTAACTTCGTCAGCCTCATTCTGTTCAAGAAGACCGGGGGACTGACCGCGAACTTCCTTGCATCGGTTGGGGATTACCTACTATGGTACGCTAAGCGAAAAGAGACAGCAAAGTTCCATCAGCATTACAAGGAGAAGGTTCCGGGCGAAACCGGAGGAACCCAGTTCAAGTATGAGCTGCTGGACGATCAGTCACTCACCGAAGTCGGATATGAGGTTGCTGCACAGTTGCCACCTGATCGAGCGGCCTACCACGACAACATAACATCACAGGGTAATCCACCCTATTGTTACATGTTCCGAGGCCGAGCGTATGAGCGAGGGTACAAGCCATCTCCGGACAATCTTCAGCGAGTGGATCGGGCTGGCCGCTTTGTCGTTGTTGGGAAGACGCCACGGTACATCCGTAGACTAGCTGATTTCGGTGTATACGCAATCAACGAGTTGTGGGACGACTTGTCAATAAGCGGGTTTTCGCATGACAAAATCTACATAGTCCAGACTGCAACCTCGGTCATAGAACGTTGCATCCTCATGACCACTGACCCAGGCGACCTCGTTCTCGACCCCACCTGTGGCTCCGGGACAACTGCCTACGTCGCCGAGCGATGGGGCCGTCGCTGGATTACCATCGACACTTCTCGCGTGGCGCTTGCCCTGGCCCGTGCCAGGATCATGGGTGCCCGGTATCCCTACTACTTGCTTGCCGACAGTCGCGACGGCCAGCACAAGGAAGCAGAGATTACTCGTACCGCTCCGTCTGAGGCTCCGACCCGTGGCGATATCCGCCAGGGATTCGTCTATGAGCGGGTGCCTCACATCACGCTCAAATCGATTGCCAACAACGCTGAGATCGACGTCATCTGGGAGAGGTTCCAGGAGATGCTCGAACCGCTCCGCGGGAGGCTCAACAAGGCGGTTGGAACAACATGGGAGGAATGGGAGATCCCCCGTGACGCAAACGATAAGTGGTCGCGGGAGGCCAAAGACTTGCACGGGAAGTGGTGGGAACAGCGCATCGCCCGGCAGAAGGAGATCGACGCCTCCATCGCGGCCAAAGCCGAGTTTGAGTACCTCTACGACAAGCCGCATGAGGACAGTAAGAAGGTCCGCGTGGCCGGGCCGTTTACGGTAGAGAGCCTGTCTCCCCACCGCGTGCTGGGTGTAGACGAGAATGACGAGCTGATCGACGGCGCGAAGGAATCAGGGGCTGGCTACGGCGAAGAGCGGGGTTTCGTCCAGATGATACTCGAGAACCTCAGGACAGCCGGTGTACAGCAGGCCCACAAAGATGACAAGATCAACTTCACCTCGATCACGCCCTGGCCGGGGTACATGATCTGCGCCGAAGGGCGCTATATCGAGGGAGACGAGGAATCAGGCGCTGAGAAACGTGCTGCGATCTTCATAGGCCCTGAGTTCGGAACAGTGTCACGGCCCGATCTTGTCGCAGCCGCCCGAGAGGCTGGCGATGCGGACTTCGATGTACTTGTCACCTGCGCCTTCAACTACGATGCCCAGTCCTCGGAATTCCACAAACTCGGCCGAATTCCGGTACTCAAGGCCCGGATGAACGCCGATTTGCACATGGCCGACGACCTGAGGAATACCGGTAAGGGAAACCTGTTTGTGATCTTCGGCGAGCCGGACATCGACATTCTCGACGCTGAGAACGGCCAAATCCGGGTGAAGATCAACGGCGTAGACGTGTTCCACCCGAACACCGGCGAAGTGCTTAGCGACGGGGCAGACGGGATCGCCTGTTGGTTCATCGACACCGACTACAACGAAGAGAGCTTCTTCGTGCGCCACGCTTACTTCCTTGGCGCAAACGATCCATACAAGGCACTCAAGACCACACTCAAGGCTGAGATCAACGAAGAGGCTTGGGAAACGCTGCATAGCGACACCTCTCGGCCGTTTGATAAGCCCCAGAGCGGGCGCATAGCAGTAAAGGTTATCAACCACCTTGGCGATGAAGTGATGAAGGTGTTTCGGGTAGGGTAATGGCTCAATAGATGAGATGGGCTCTGGCGGATCGGGGATAGTGGGGTGAACCAATGGAATTCCGCATCGCTGATACGTTTACTGATAGCCTGGCCCGATTGACCGGCGAGGAACAGAAGACGGTCAAGACGACTGCCTTCGATCTGCAGCTTAACCCCGCGAACCCGGGAATGCAGTTCCACAGGCTTGACCGGGCGAAAGACAAGTGCTTCTGGTCCGTGCGGGCCGGCAGTGACATCCGGCTGATCGTACACAGAACGGATGCGTCTCTATTGCTATGCTACGTTGACCATCACGACACTGCGTACGACTGGGCTGAGCGACGTAGGCTCGTGACCCACCCGAAGACCGGTGCTGCTCAGTTGGTGGAGATCCGGGAGACGGTCAAAGAGATCACCATCCCGAAATACGTCGAGGCCCACGAACCGCCGCCCAAGCCGCTGCTGTATGCTGACGTCTCTGACGACGATCTGCTGAGCTATGGTGTGCCAACCGATTGGATCGACGAGGTGCGGGAGGCCAACGAGGACACCGTGCTGGAGTTGGCCGACCATCTGCCAAGTGAGGCTGCCGAGGCGCTGCTGAATCTGGCCATCGGCGTCACGCCGCAAGTCGCTCAGCCCACCGCGGTCGGAACTGATCCGTTCGATCATCCCGACGCACAGCGGCGCTTCCGAGTGATGACCAACGTTGAGGAACTGGAACGCGCCCTCGAATACCCGTGGGAGAAGTGGACTGTGTTTCTGCATCCAGCGCAGCGAGAGTTGGTTGAACGGTCCTACAATGGACCGACGCGGATTTCCGGTTCGGCAGGCACGGGGAAGACGGTCGTCGCCCTGCATCGGGCCGTCTTTCTTGCCCGCAGCAATCCCGATGCAAGGGTGTTGCTCACGACGTTCTCCGAGACCTTAGCAAATGTGCTCAGAACGAGCCTGACAAGGTTGATCAGTAACGAACCGCGCATTGGGGAACGCCTGGAAGTCCAATCAATGAACGCAGTTGGCCTACGGCTCTTCGGGCTGAACTTTGGCCGTCCGAGCATCGCATCCAGGGAGGCAGTTGCACAGCTGCTGGCCGAAGCCGCCGGACAAGTCGATGAACAGAGCTTCAGCTCGCATTTCCTGATGACTGAGTGGCAGGACGTTGTTGACGCATGGCAGCTGGAAACCTGGGAGGCGTATCGCGACGTAGTGCGTCTGGGACGCAAGACACGCCTGCCGGAGAAGCAACGTGCCGTGTTGTGGGCGGTCTTTGACCGTGTTCGGTCCCGCCTGAAGGATCAGAGCTTGATCACCTACTCCGACCTGTTCAATCAACTGGCGCTCCGGTTTGCGAAGAGCAAGCATCCGCCTTTCGACTTTGTGGTTGTGGACGAGGCGCAAGATGTCGGTGTGGCTCAGTTGCGGTTTCTTGCCGCGCTCGGAGCTGGACGACCAGATAGTCTCTTCTTCGCTGGCGACCTTGGCCAACGCATTTTCCAGCAGCCTTTCTCGTGGAAGGCGCTGGGGGTCGATGTCCGCGGGCGCTCCAAGGCTCTTCGAATCAACTACCGGACATCACACCAGATCAGAATGCAGGCTGACCGGCTGCTGGAACCCGAGTTGTCTGACGTTGATGGCAATTCCGAAGGACGGCGCGGTACGATTTCGGTATTCAACGGACCGAAACCAATCATCAAGGTGCTAGACACCCGTGAGGCGGAAATCGACACGGTCAGCCGTTGGCTTGCGGAACGAGTAAGCGAGGGATTGGCGCCCCACGAGATAGGCATTTTCGTGCGTTCTTCGGCTGAAATGGACAGAGCCTGCGCGGCAGCGGAGAAAGCAGGAGTCCCGTTCAAGGTGCTAGACGAGAAAGTCGGAACAACTAGCGGTTACGCTTCGATTAGCGCTATGCACCTTGCTAAGGGCCTAGAGTTCCGCGCTGTTGCCGTAATGGCCTGTGATGACGAAGTCATCCCACTTCAGGAACGGATCGAGACTGTCTCTGACGACTCAGACCTGGAAGAAGTGTACAACACCGAACGCCACTTGCTTTACGTTGCATGCACCCGTGCGCGCGATCAGCTGCTGGTGACCAGCGTCAAGCCGGTGTCGGAGTTTATTGGGGATTTGGAAATCTGAAAGGGCCATCGAGTCCCTTTGACTACGGGCGGGGTTGCCACGTAGCCCTGTAAGCGTGAAGGACCGAGTTCAGCGGTTACGACTATGGCACTGCGTCTCACTCTGATGTGACTATGGGCGGCAATCCGATATCCGTCTACCGTCATGGCGAAGGTTGATACCATGTTTGCTCCTGGTGGCAGCATCTAGCAAGCGTATCCAGCAAACGGCCGATGGCGGGTGGTTCGGTTGGGACCACTGAGCACTGCCGCTGATACGCATCCCGGGGGCATATGGGCTGTTACTTATTACCTGACATGGAAGGGGTGCATCACATGGCACGAGCTCCTCTGTCGGACACGATTATCACTGCGTTGGCGCGGCTTGTCGACGATTCGCAGGAGGCGACGCGGCGCGACCCTAGCCACTCGGACCTTGATTTCCGCTTCAGGCGTGTGGGCCTTGAGAGCGCAGATCCTAGTGCAATGGGGCAGAAGGTCGGTAAGGCGAAACGTGTTCGGGCAGTTCTTAGCTCGGCTCTCGACAATGACGTTGCAGCCGGGGAGCGGCTCGTCGACTCTCTTCTTGCAGCGATTCGCGGTTGCGGAGGATTCCGAGAGGACTCCTCCAACTACGTGGGCCGTGACTCCATACTCAACGCCGTACAAGCCTTCCAGGAGGAAGGGTTCGCCCTATCGACCGATGGTGAGCTCCACCCAATGGTCTTGGAAAACTTGTCGGATGAGGATTTGACAGTCGCACTGCGAGCTTATGTTCGGCGCGCGAGGAGAGGAGTTCTAGATGCCGCACTTCTTGCAGGTACGGGCAAGGATCTGCTTGAGGCGGTCGCGAAGCATGTCCTGAACAGGGTGTGGGGGCGCTATCCCGACACGAATCTCGCCGGCCTTCTCGGGCAGGCTTTTATTGCACTAGACATGGCGACTCCCATGGATAAGCCCACGCAAGGCGAAGCGCCCCAGAAGCAGTATGAAAGGGTGCTGTATCACCTGGGATGTGCTGTTAGCACTCTCCGCAACAAGGAGGGCACAGGGCACGGGCGACCGTTTCTGCCTACTCTGTCTCAGGCGGAGGCTGCTAATGCAGTGCAGGCGATAGGGCTTGTCTGCGATTACATGCTTCAGAAGCTGGATGCTCGATCGCCGAAGGATGATGCCTAACAGACCTGTTCAGCGGATGGGTGAGGGTGGGAAGCTCTTCGTAAGCGCCGAATGCCGTCGTTGACACGCGAATCCGCTAGGCACACTGAAGGTGAACGCACATGGGAAACGAGATATCAGAGGTCACACGCCGCTCCATTGTTGATTATCTAGTTGCGTCAGGTGTCGATTGGTCAGGTCGGCTACGGGAAGATGACTTCCTTGCCCGACTCTACGATCTGACACAGCTCTCGTCGGACGATTATCCGATGGGCAATGCAGCTGACGATATTTGGCAGCATCGTGTCAATTGGCGAGATTGGGGCGACGACTGGGTGTTCCGTGATAGTCGTTTTGACCTTCTTCGCGCATCGGATGAAGAGTTTCTGCGCTTTCTCTGTGAGACCGCGCATCCGGTGGTTCGACTGAATGTCGAGGAAGCGCTTGATCTTGCTGAGGAGTACAACCATGAACTTGCTGCCGACGGCTGGTCGCTCGTTGAGAGAAAGAAGATTTCCGGCAAACCGGTCTTCGTTCCGCAGAGGCTCGGCCATCGAATGAAGGTGTTCCCCGAGCCTACCGGATGGCAGAAGGTTGACCGCCAGCTGCAAGAAATGCGATTGCGGCTCGACACGGCTGAAACAGAGGAGCAGTACCAGGCGGTGGGACTTCTCTGTCGTGAAGTCCTGATCACCGTTGCACAGGAAGTCTACGATTCGCGCCGGCACGCGTCACCGGACGGCATGGCCCCAAGCGATACCGATTCTGCGCGGATGCTGGAAGCATTCTTCAGTGGCGAGCTCAAGGGATCTCCGAACGAAGAGGCCCGAGCGCACGCGAAAGCCGCGCTTCGCCTTGCACTTGCTCTGCAACACAAGAGGTCTGCCGACTATCGGATGGCCGCGCTCTGCGCTGAGGCAACGTCATCCGTTGTCAACATACTTGCTGTGCTCGGCGGGCGTCGCGGAAGATCCATGTGGGGTGATGACAAAGCGTCTAGCAGGCGTATCCAGAGGACGGGAAAGGGCGGGTGGTACTGATGGAGCCAACGGTGGCCGTTGATACGCAATGGCGTTAGGTGGAGTGTCGCGCGAAGGGGGTGGCGCTAGGTGCTTCCAGAGGGACTGCGTGGCCCCGGCAAGACTATGGCTTGGGCCTCACCGGAGTCTTTTCTTGAGGAGAACTCGCGCTGGTACCCGCGTCTAGATCCGAACTTCATTCTGCAGATGTGCTTCGAGATGCCCGACCACATTGATGGCCTCTTCCCGCGTTTTTAACCGTTGTGTCATGATGCTGTACGGATCACATCAACGGCAGGGTGGGTATATGATCACGTCCGATAAACGCAGATACGTAATATGGAGGTGATTATCAGGTGATCTACGTAGGTCATTTCTCATTTTCGAATGATGGTGCACAGGGTTCAGGCGAGAATGAAGCACATCACGGCTATTTTACAGCCGTCAACGAAGCCGAGAGTGTTGAAGAGGCCATTGAAAGATTTGCAGTACTAATTCGTCGGTTGCATCAGGAAGATGATATGTTTACAGGGGTTGATGAGGTATTTCTGGACGCTTGCGTTGAATGCCGTGAGATTCCCGAGTCTGGGTTTTTAGCCCACTTCGTGCAGTGGACTGGTACGGAAGTCGGCAGTATTTCCACGGCGATTCGGGGGGCTACCGACGAGCAAGCAGTCGCCTATCATATCGTGTCCGATGAGGAGAGCGATGAGGACGGAGGCACCGTAGAAGCATTCGTAGTATTTGACTAAAAAACACTGCAGTAATGTCGCACGCGTCAAATGGCCTCCACGTATCTATGCGGTGAGGGCTCAGATATGCTTTTGTCGTCAGCGGCCTATTCTGCCGGCTTCAACTTCAGCCTGGACTGGCTGCTCCGCAATGTAACCACGGTCATAGCGGGGGATGCGCTATTCTCAACCCTGCGCAGGGTGGACGAGCCTACTTTCCAGAAAGGACTCGATAGAACAGAGCACGCTGTGGATTACCTTCTCAATCTGATCTCCAGTCGCCTAGGTCTAGACCACGACGCTGTTCTTGGCGGCAGATATGCGTTGCCAGTGATGACGAGATACGTTGATACCCGCGGCAGCAGACTCCTGGATCACCGCGAACAAGGCAAGCTGCTCTATTGGTATGTTCACTCTTTCCTGTGGGGACGTTTTACGAGTTCCGTTGAATCCACTCTCAATCAGGACCTCCACCTCATAGATAGTTCGCCTGAAAGCATCGATCGCCTGATTGAGCAGTTGCGCCGATCACGAGGAGAACTCTTGGTTAGGCCTGAGGACTTCGATGCCTGGAGCCTTGGAGCTAGGTTCTACCCGATGCTCTACCTTATGACCAGAACTTGCCGCTCGAAAGACTGGGGAACAGGCAATGAGCTGTCCGCTCACCTTCTGGGCAGGGGCAGTGTCCTCAACGTCCACCACGTGTTCCCAGAGTCCGTTCTCTACGAGGCCGGCTATTCACGCCCCGAGGTCAATGCCATCGCTAACTTCTGTTTCCAGACACAAGAGACGAATCTCGCTCTCAGCGATAGGGCGCCTGAGATCTACTTCTATGAAGTGAAGCAGAAACAGCCTGGCGCCCTTGAATCCCAGTGGATACCCATGGACGAGGACCTTTGGAAGCTAAGCAACTACCGTCAGTTCCTGGCAACTCGCCGTGAACTGCTCGCGGATGCTGCGAATCGTCTCCTGGGATCACTATTCGCCGGTGAGATAGGCCTTTCTGATCTGACAAGCCTGCCGCAGGCGCCAGCCACCACCGAGCAAATGCTGGCCGATCCCGAACTCATAGATCTGAGGAACTGGCTCGAGGAGCGCGGTATGCCGATGCCGGAGTTTCATTGCGAGGTTGTAGATCCCAAGTCCGACGATTTCGTAGCCAGTGTCGATGCGGCATGGACTAGTGGGGTTCAGTCGGAGCTTAGTGAACCAGTTGCATTGATTTTGGACGATATGCAGAAGGTGGCAGCGCCGCTCAGTCAGCTTGGATACAGGTTGTTCACAAGTATCGAAGAACTTCAGTTCTACCTTGCAGATACCTTGAACGGTGATCACAGATGAAAGTGTGCTAAAGGCACTCGGCCCAAGCACCTATCGCATCAGCTTCATCTGTTCTTGGAGTAGGTGCAGCTATGAAAGATAGCGCCCCTGGTGGACTCTCCGCTCTCATCATGGCAGTGCTGGCGTTGAGAGCATCTAGTGGACTAGCTCGCACGAGGTCTCAGGGTAAGGCGTTGGGGCATCGGCTGGGTGGTGCACAATCATCTCAGGCATAGCAAGCGTATCCAGCGTACGGGGTGGAGACGTGGTGTTTCTTTCGGTAGCTGGGAGCGCCGCCGCTGATACGCAAGGACGTTAGGTCGACCAGACCTTTCGGACGATGGGGATTGTTCATGTCAGTCTTCATCTCATATTCGTGGGACGACGATGCTCATCAGGAGTGGGTACGCTCGCTTGCTGAACGCCTGCGATCTGACGGAGTGGATGTGACTCTAGATCGTTGGGAAACCGTCCCTGGAGATCAGTTGCCGGAATTCATGGAGCGGGCCATCCGCGAGAATGATTTTGCCATCATTATCTGCACGCCTCGGTATAAGGCTGGTCACGTCTTCTTAAGTGGTGTAAATCGCTTCTGCGATTCTCCTCGGAGTCGATCCTCGCTAGTCTCCTCCGGTCGGTTTGTGTGTACAGTTTGCCTATTCGTCAGATACGGAAACGCGGACAGCAATGCCTCGGCCGGTGGGCGCCGCCCCGCAAGGAGCCGCATAGGGGGCTCCTTGCGGGCGGCGGCGCTGTGTAGAGCGAGACTCATACGATCGTGTTCAGCCTGCCTAAAGGCAACTATCTCGACTCGATCAAGGGTCTACTCCACTGGGGGCAGCGCCACAGCTGCATCGACTGGCGGCAGCAGCTTGCCCATGGATTCCTGGCTGAAATACCTGCGCAGTACGATCCATTCATCGTTCTGCGCTATCATCACCGATCCAAGAAGCCTGAGCGCTGAATCGGCGTTAGGGAAAATGCCTGCTACGTTCGCGCGGCGCTTGATCTCCTTGTTCAGCCTCTCAAGAGGGTTTGTTGAGTGAGTCTGACTGTGGTGTTCCTTTGGAAACGCCATGTACGCTAGGATATCGTCTTCGCATGCGCAGAGCATTTGCGCTACCTTGGGAAACCTACCTTCCAGGGTAACCGCAACTTGCCGGAACTGAGCCTTGGCGGTCGCCTGGTCGGGTTGAGCGAGTATCGTCCGGATGTAGGCTGCAACCATTTGCTGCGCGGCCCGGGGCACACGGGCAAGCGCGTTGCGCATGAAATGCACCGTGCACCTTTGTCACGACGCCCCTAGGAAAGCCTTCTGTATCGCTTTCTTCAGTCCTTCGTGGGCATCGCTTGTCACAAGCTTCACTCCGCTAAGCCCGCGAGATACCAGGCCTTTTGGGAACTCATGCCAGAACGCCTCGGTTTCGCAAGGCCCTATGGCGAAACCGAGAATCTCACGATCCCCGGTCATCTTGACGCCGAGCGCTATCACCAGAGCCTTGCTTACGACGCGATGATCGGACCTCACCTTCAGATACGTCGCATCCAGCCATAGGTACGGGTAGGGCCACTCAAGCGGCCTGCTGAGAAAGAGGTTGACCTCCCCGTCCAGTTCCCTGGCGATCCGCGAAACCTCGCTCTTGTCAATGCCGTCCAAGCCCAGAGCCTTAACGAGTTCGTCCACCTTTCGAGTGCTGACCCCGTGAACGTACGCCTCCTGGACTACTGACAGGATAGCCTTCTCCGTCATTCTCCGGGGCTCCAGGAAGCTTGGAAAGAACGTTCCCTCCCTGAGCTTGGGTATCCTCAGGTCCAGCTCGCCCACTCGCGTCTCCAATGGCCGATCTATCTGTTGCTATGCGCATTGTTTGCCTACGAGGTGTCGAAGACGGGGCTCATCCCCTTTGCATGTCGAACGGCACTGCTTCTCGGCCTCGTTGTCTGCGCCTTCATGTCCGTACAAAAACATCGCACGGGCCCAGAAGGAACCGGGCAAGAGACGTCGAAGTATAAAGTATGTTCGGACATAGGTGTTATCAGGTCCAGACAAATGCGGTCTTACGAAAGGAGCTGACGCGTTCATGTACCTACACAAGTTCACGGGGAAGATGCCGAAGAGTATGATGATGCTTGTCCTTGTGTGCGTGCTGTCTATGTGCCTTGGCCCCATGACGAATACTGTTGTCGGGGCTCCTGGCAAGGCTGGTGTTTCCGAAGCGGTAATCGCACAGGGAGCGGATGCGGTGACGCTCGACCCGCAGAAGCAGTCGGACACGGATACAGGCAACGTCTGCAACAGCATCTACGACCCGGTGCTTCTGCGCGATCACGACATGTCTATTCGACCTGCGTTGGCGACGGACTACAAGAGGATAAGCGCTACTGAGTGGGAGTTGAACCTCCGCCGAGATGTGAAGTTCCATAACGGCGAGCCTTTCAATTCGGAAACCGTCAAGTTCACCTTCGATCGGGTCAAGGATCCTGCTACTCGGGCACTTGCGGCCTCGTACTTCTCATCGATCCTGAAGTGCGATGTTGTAGGTCCCTACACAGTCCGTTTCACCACGGACGGGCCGGATCCGATCTTTTTGGCACGCATGACCAACCTGCTTGTCGTACCTCCTAAGTACATCAAGGAGAAGGGCGACGACTACTTCGGTCGAAACCCTGTTGGAACAGGCCCATACCGTTTCGTGCAATGGGTTCGCGATGATAGAGTAGTAGTGGTAGCATACGATCAGTATTTCCGCGGAAAGCCCGCAGTTGACCGGATTACCTGGAAGGCCGTGCCAGAGATGGCCACCAGAATAGCAGGTCTGCAGAGCGGCGAGATAGACCTTGTGCAGGCGATCCCTGCCGATCAGGTAGGGGTGCTCAAGGCTTCGCGCAATGTCACCGTTGTGACGACGCCTTGCGCGCAGATCCAGATGCTCAACTTCAACATCGATGCTCCGCCGGCGGACAATAAGTACTTCCGACTGGCTGTAGCCCACGCTGTTGACCCCAGACCCATCGTAGAGGGCCTGATGAGCAACCACGCAACCGTTCTGGATATCCCGATTGCAGACGTCATTCCCAACGCTCCGAAGGGAATCAAGCGACTGCCTTACGATCCGGCAAAGGCCAAGGAGTACCTTGCCGAGGCGGGTTATCCTTCAGGTGTCTCCGTGGAGATGATCTGTCAGAATGGCAAGTACCCAATGGACAAGGAGATCGCTCAGGTTCTGGCCCAGCAGCTCAGCCAGGTGGGTATCAGAGTCACCCTGAAACCCACCGAATTTGGGCAATTCCAAACGCTAGTCAAGACCAGGAAGATATCGCCCATCTACACCAGCGGAGGAAACAACGTCTGGTTCGACGCCGATCCCCAGGTGACAGCATTCTACGCCAGCAATGGGCCGATATCGACCTACTCCAACAAGACCCTAGACGATCTGGTCATCAAGGGAAGGACAAGCCTTGACGCCAAGGAGAGACTGGCCATATACGAGAAGGCGTACACCATGGTGCGCGACGAAGCCGCGGGCATAGGGATCATCCAGTATACGCTGCTTTCGGCGATCAGCAACAAGGTGAGCTGGGCTCCTCGACCTGACGGGCGTATTAGGGCTTACGAGATAGGCCTGAGCAAGTAGTATGGACTCCTCAGTAACAAGAATTGAGTCGGTGGCGTGATAGGGAGGGTCATCGGGTGTTCAGATACGTAGCAAAGCGCATTTTATTTGCCGCACTCACGATCCTGGGTGTAGTAACGATTGTGTTCGTTCTGCAGCGAACAACCGGTGATCCTATTGCCACCCTGCTCCCGCCTGACGTTCCGCTGGAGGAGCAGGCTAAGTTGCGGTCGGCGCTCGGCCTTGATCAGCCGATCCACGTGCAGTATGGCAAGTTCCTTGCAGGCTTAGTAGGGGGCGATCTTGGGTACTCCTACCGGCAGGGCGCTCCCGCCCTCGGCTTGGTGCTGGAGCGCGTCCCGTCAACATTCAAGCTCGCGTTTGCAGGAATGCTCGTTGCAACAGCTATAGGAATACCCGCAGGCGTACTGGCTGCAGTGTATCGTGGTACTGTTGGTGATCGTATCGTAATGTCACTGGCTCTGGTTGGGCAGGCAATGCCGGTCTACTGGACCGGCATCCTGCTCATCCTGTTATTCTCAGTCAGATTGCGCTGGCTTCCGGTGATCAGCGACGGCGGATTCGTGTCGATGATCATGCCGGCGTTGGCTGTGGGCGGATACTCAGCTGCCCGAATAGCGCGTATGACTCGCTCGAGTATGCTGGAAGTGCTTCGAACGGACTATGTGAGAACTGCACGCAGCAAAGGCCTGCGTAACAATGTGGTCATAGTGGAACACGCTCTCAGGAATGCCCTGATTCCCATCGTGACGGTGCTAGGCATGGAATTCGGGAGCCTTATGGGAGGATCGGTGATTGTGGAAAGCGTGTTCGCGTGGCCGGGCGTAGGGCGGCTGGCGGTGAACGCGATCATGGGCCGCGATTACCCTGTTGTCCAGGCCGTGGTTGTGGTGGTGTCAGCCATCTTCGTGCTGATAAACTTAGGAGTTGATCTGACATATGGCCTCTTGGATCCGCGCATTAGTATCGCGAACACCACAAAGCGCTGACGCTGAGGGCGGGTCGCAGCGCCGGGATCTGAGCGGCGTTGTCGGAGTAGCGATAGTGCTCATCGTGGCGCTATTGGCGGCATTCGCTCCATTTGCGGCGCCACACGATCCGAACGCCCAGGACCTCCTAGGGCGGCTAAAGCCTCCGGGGTGGCGGTCGCCATACACCGGGGACCGGTTTCTTCTCGGCACCGATCATCTGGGGCGCGATGTGCTCAGCCGGATCATCTACGGCTCGCGAGTATCGCTCCTTGTGGGCATTGTGAGTGTAGCGGTAACAGCTGCATTGGGCACGCTGCTTGGGTTGGCGGCAGGTTACTACCGCGGCGTCACCGAGACTATTATCATGAGATGTGTGGATCTCGTCATGAGCCTGCCCTTTATGCTTCTGGCCCTTGCAGTGATCGGCATAACAGGCCCTGGCCTCCAGAATTTGATTCTGGTTGTCGCACTGACGAGGTGGGCGCGCTATACTCGGGTGATCTACGGGCAGACACTGAGCTATGCGCAGAAGGAGTTCGTGGAAGCGGCGCAGGCCCTAGGCAGCTCGAACTCGCGCATTCTGCTCCATCACATGCTTCCCAACCTGTTGCCCAGCACAATAGTGTTGGCTACTTTGGACCTTGGGTTCGTGATCATTCTCGAATCGGGTCTGAGCTTTCTGGGGCTCGGAGTGCCGCCCACTATCTCCACGTGGGGCACGATGCTGGCGGACGGTCGCGCCTATCTGAACAATGCGTGGTGGATGGGCACTTTTCCGGGCCTCGCGATAATGGTTACGGTCCTCGGGTTCAACTTGCTGGGAGACTGGACACGAGATCGAATGGACCCCACACTAAGGGTCTGAGTAGCTGGCTGGCAGGCATGTCGGTCTGAAGGAGACGGGGGGGGATTCCACTGTGAGCAGCGATCCTTTTTCGCTCACCCCACTATCCAAGGAGTCAAAACTTCCACTTTATCACCAGTTAGCGGATCAGCTGCGCGAGGCGGTGCGTCACGGCACATTCGGCGCCGATGAGCCGATACCTAGGGAACTCGATATCGCAAGGTCACTCCGGGTCAGCCGTAGCGTAGTGCGGCAGGCCATTCTCCAGCTAGTTCAGGAGGGTTACCTGCGCAGGGTGCCCGGGCGAGGCACGTTCGCGCAGAATTCCCCGCTGGAATACGACCTGCTTGGCTTCTACAACTTCAAAAAGGAAGTTGAAAGGCAGAGCCAGACACTGAACATACGGCTAGTCGCGTTCGAGATGCTCCCTGTGGACCCCCTAAATGAAGCGCTTTTCGGTGTGGGACCTGATGATAAGATATGCGGCATCTGGCGGACTCTGCTTGTCGGAGGAAATCCGGTTCTGCTTGAGAGGACCACAGTCCCAGCATCCAGAGTGCCCGGCTTGACAGAGGGGGATGTGCGCGAAGGCGGGTTCTTCGATCTGTTTACCAGCTATGGACTGAAATTGGCGCGCGCGCGCCGCTACATGGAGCCGAGGCTGGCCGACGCGTTTGAAAGCCAGGAGTTGGGGTTGCGCCCGGGGACGCCGGTTCTCGTCATCGATCGATACACGTATGGTCCAGGCGAGGGACCCGTGCTGGTGCGGTGCGTATGGACAGTTCGCGGCGATCGCTGCCGACATTATATCAACACAGAGACCAGTATATGATGATGATTCAACCCAGGGAGATGTGATGATGATAGAACACTATGCCTCGGCCAATGCGAGCGACGCTCTTAACAAGACAAACACCATGGATGCGGCGATCAAAAGTGTCAACCCAGGCAAGAGAGTCGCGGGGCGGGCCTATACCGTCGACTGCTATCCGGGAAGCATTATCACATGTCACAAGGCGCTCGGTGAGGTGAAGCCAGGGCAGATTCTAGTGATCAACGGCCATGGCGATCCGAGCGGCGCCATGTGGGGCGGCCTGATGAGCCTCGAGGCCATCCAGCGCGGCGTGGCCGGGGTAATCGTAGACGGGGCTGTGCGCGACGTAAACACCATTCGCGAACTGGGCTTGCCCGTTTTTGCAGGGCATGTCACTCCATGCGTGGGCTCCAATCGGACTGTGGGATCGACCGGGAACCCCATAGTGTGTGGAGGCGTGATCGTGCGAACCGGCGACCTTATCATTGCGGACGACGATGGAGTAGTAGTAGTGCCTGAAGAGCGGATCGAAGAGGTGCTCCGGCGCGTCGCCGCCATAGTCGAAAAGGAGAAGGACATAGCCGAGAAGGTCCGTTCGGGCGCCCACATAGCCGACTTGATCGGCATGAGCGATGCCATCGCTGCAGCGGGCGCTGCGAGCAAGGGCAAGTGACGAGGTGCAGGCGGAAGGCAGGAGGCACTGTAGGCAGGAGGGACCGTAGTTGATAGAGGTTGGACCCGATTTCGAGAGAGTGGATGCAGAACTGGTTGACGCTTACCGGCGCACTACGCCTGCGACTGTAGGTCACGTGCTGGATCACGGTTTCGCTGACCCGTGCTTGAGGCCGGTATATCGCGGAGCAAGGGTTTTCGGAAGCGCCTTTACGGTTCAGATAGAGTCGAACGATATCGCTGCCATAAGCAAGGCCTATGAGCTCGCTAAGCCTGGAGACGCGCTTGTCGTGGCTGCCGTCGGCGATTCCGGATTTGCGTGCGCAGGCGAGATGAGCACTTTCAAATCCATCAGGCTGGGCATTGCTGGGCTAGTAGTGGACGGGAGCGTGACTGACATCAGGGAGATGGAGGCCATGGAGTTCCCGTGCTTCGCCAGGCACATAACTCCGCTGGTGGGGCGGCGCATAGGCGAGAAGGGTTTCGTTCGGAAGCCGGTTACCGTGGGAGGGATACTCGTTCACCCCGGTGACCTTGTGTTTGCGGACGACAACGGTGTGGTGTTTCTCGATCCGGCGGAGGCAGCTGCGATTATTGGCGAGCTGCTCGAAAAGGAGCAAAAAGAGGCTGAACTCCGGCAGATCTTCTGGAGGGAGAGGGGAATGGCGGTTCCGGTGATCTACAGTTGACCGAAGCATTGACCCAGCGACTGGCCGAGCAATTGGCCCAGATAGACCGGGATTTCGACCGACACGTCGGCGAGGTTCAGCGATTCATGCGTCAACCCAGCGTGAGCGCGGATAGCTGGGGAATCCGAGAGATGGCATCTATGGTGGCCGACAAGATCCGCTCGCTTGGCGCGGAGTGCTCTCTGGTAGAGACCGATAGGCACCCGATAGTGTACGGATACCTCGACGCCGGCGCAGACAAGACCATCATCTTCTACGAGCTGTACGATGTGCAGCCGGCCCACGAGGCCGGCTGGATAGTCCCGCCGTTCAGCGCTGAGATCGTCGATCTCGCGGGGTACGGGCCGTCCGTAGTGGGCCGGGGCGCCGCCAACAGCAAGGGTTGCCTAGTTGGGTTCCTAAACACCTTGGAGGCCATCCAAAGATCAGGGTACAAGATTCCAGTCAATGTTATCTTCGTGGTCGAAGGCGAAGAGGAGATAGGCAGCCCGAACCTTCCGGGATTCGTCCGTGAGCACGCTGCTCGGCTGCAGTCGGCGGAGTGCGTCTACCAGCCGTACTTCGGCGAAAACGCCTCCGGCACTACCATCGTCTATCTGGGCTTTAAGGGTATGGTCTGCCTGGAGCTGACGTGCGAAGGCGGTGACTGGGGCGGGCCGCGCGAGCGTGATGTGCACGCGATGCATTCGGCTTGGATCGGCAGCCCTGCGTGGCGGCTTGTGCAGGCGTTGGCCAGCATGAAAGGGATGAGGGATGCCTCTGAGACCACTACAATCCCCGATTTCGCGCGCTCGGTGAGGCCTCCGACCCCAGAGGAAGCCAGCCTACTTGATGACCTCAAAGACAGCTTCGATGAGGCAGTGGTTCTGCGAGAGCAGGGCGGCGCGAAGCGTTTCAAGTGGGCGCGGCTCGGCGGAGTGGAGCTGCTGAAGAAGTATCTGTACGAGCCAAGCGTTAACCTCAACGGGATAGCCAGCGGCTATTCCAGTGCAGGCACGATACTGCCGCGCCAGGCCAAGGCTAGGCTGGATATGCGTCTGGTTCCCGACATGGAGCCGTCACAAGTTGTCGACTCCGTCCGCAAGCATCTGTGCGATCAAGGCTATGAGGATATCAAAGTGGATGTCATGCAAGCGTACCCTCCGTCTCAGAGCTCGCTGGCCGAGTGCCCGGCGGATGCTCTGGTCCGTTCAGCGCGCCAGCTGGCGCCGGGACCTGTGCAGGTATGGCCGCGGTCGGCGGGCGCGGCGCCGCACTACCTGTTCACGAAGGGGCTGGGCGTACCGCTGGCATTCGGCGGTCTGGGCCACGGGGGCAAATCGCACAGCGCCAACGAGTACATAGTAGTCGAGGGGCTGCGCCGCCACGAACGGGGGATATGCGGATTCCTCTACACACTCGCTTCGCTATGATCAGACGATCAGAGGAGTGACAGACAAGTGGAACGCCACGAATTGTACGGAGTAGTGAATGAAGAGATCGTTCGTCCTGATCCGGCAGTAGTCGAGCAGTTCAGGAGGCACGATGTGGCCAAGATAGGCGATGCCATGGCAGCCCATGGGATTATGCACCACGAGATCAAGCCCATCTATCCCGGTGTGAAAGTGGTCGGCTCGGCAGTCACGGTGCTAACTCGGCCCGGAGATGCTCTGTTCATCCAGAAGGTAGCCGATGTGGCGCAAGCGGGGGACGTGATCGTCGTGGACGCGGGTGGGGGCAAAGACGCTGCGGTGATCGGCGAGCGCATCTCCTACTATATGCTCTCCAGAGGCATTCGGGGGATTGTGGTGGATGGCGCTGTGCGCGACAAGGCGGGCATTTTGGAAGTCGGGTTTCCCACATTCGCAAGGGCCGTTACTCCCCGGATCTACGGCACGCTGGGTCCCGGCGCCATAAACGTTCCGATTCAGTGCGGCGGGGTCTGTGTCAATCCGGGCGACTTGGTCGTCGGGGACGACGACGGTGTAGTTGTGGTTCCACGGGAGGACATCAAGCGCGTGCTTGAACTATCCGACCTACACCTTGCCGGCGAACTGGAGCGGCTGGAGCGCGTGAAGCGCGGAGAGAAGCTGTCAGTGATCAACAACTGCGACCAGAAGATCGCCCGGTGGAGAGAGACCAACTAGGCGGCGAGCGAGGGGATACTTATGTCCATGGATTTGGCGGCGATCCGTCGCCTGCTGCACCGGCGCCCCGAGACCGGGCTTGATACATACGAGACTGCTAAGACCATTATGTCTTGCCTGGATGATCTGGGCGTACCTTCGAAGACGTGCGCGGGCACGGGCGTTGTGGCTGAGATTGAGGGTACAGCTCCAGGCCCCACTGTGGCCGTGCGGGTGGACATCGATGCCCTTCCCGTTGAGGACCTATCTGGAGTCGAGTTTGCCAGCGAGCGATCTGGAAAGGCCCACGCCTGTGGGCACGACGCGCACGCGGCGATAGGGATAGGCGTCGCAGAGGCGCTCATGGGTCGACGGGCCGAGATAGCAGGGCGCGCTCGGCTCATCTTCCAGCCGGCTGAGGAGACTTTCCAAGGCGCTCGGGCGATGGTCGAGTGCGGCGCGCTTGACGGTGTGCAGGCCATATTCGGAGTGCACAACATGCCCACCGTCCCTCTGGGGAGTGTCGTGTTTGTGGATGGTTCGGCTGCTATGGCCGCGTCCGATAGGTTCAGGATTACTGTGAAGGGTATGGGCGGTCACGCCGGGATGCCCCATCAGACTAGGGATCCTCTGGTGGCGTGCGCCGCCGTGATCATGTCTTTGCAGGCCATCGTGAGCAGGGCGATTGATCCCAGCCAATCGGCTACAGTGAGTGTGTGCCGTATGTCGGGCGGGACCGCTTTCAACGTCATCGGCGACAGCGGCGAGCTCGAGGGGACCGCCCGGTATCTGGAGCAATCGGTGGGCGAATCCATTGCTGATCTGGTGCAGAGCATCGCCAGAAGCACCGCCCGCGCGCACAGATGCGAGGCAGATACCGAGTACGCGCAGATGGTACCGCCGCTTATGACGTCGCCCAAGGCTGTGCGTGTGGCTATGGGCGTCGCGGCGGACATATTGGGTGCGTCAAAGATCCAGCGGTCGTGCGCCTTCATGGGCTCTGAGGACTTCGCGCTCTATGCGGCGCGGATTCCCGCAAGCTACTTCTGGGTTGGCTCGCAGGGCCCATATCCGCTGCATAGCCCCAGATTCGTGATCGACGAAGGGTGTATTCGAATAGGCGTAGACCTCATGACTGAGATAGCCATAAGGGCTGGACGGATCGACTGGCTCTCGCCGCGGCTGTAGGCGGTTGCGGGCATTGTACACATGAGCACGGGAGGTAGTAACATGGTCAGCCCATTGCTCGAATTGAGGGGCCTTTGCACATATTTCCGGACTGCAGGCGGCATCATGCGCTCCGTAGACGGCGTGGACCTGACCATAGGCCGCGGAGAGACCCTTGGAGTCGTCGGTGAATCGGGGTGCGGCAAGAGCGTTACAGCTCTTTCAATCATGAGGCTAGTGCCGGAGCCCCCAGGAGAGATCTGTGGGGGAGAGATTCTGTTCGAGGGGTCAAACCTCCTGGAGAAAACGGAAATCGACATGTGCGGGATCCGCGGCAAGGATATCGCCATGATATTCCAAGAGCCCATGACGTCGCTCAACCCGGTGCACACGTGCGGACGCCAGATCGCCGAGGCCATACGTGTGCATCAAGGGCTGTCAGGCGACAAGGCCGAGCGAGAGGCTATTGAGATGCTCAGGCGCGTGGGGATACCGGAGCCCGAGCGTCGAGCGAACGAGTATCCGCACCAGCTGTCGGGGGGAATGCGACAGAGGGTGATGATAGCCATGGCTCTGTCGAGCCGACCGAAGCTGCTGATAGCAGACGAACCTACTACAGCGCTGGACGTTACCATACAGGCCCAGATCCTGGATCTCATGCGCAAGCTAAAGAGCGAGTTCGGCATGGCCATGATGCTGATCACCCATGACCTGGGAGTGGTTGCGGAGATGGCCGACCGGGTAGTCGTAATGTACGCCGGCAAAGTCGTAGAAGAGGCCGACGTTAGGTCACTATTCGCGCACTCTGTGCATCCGTATACTGCGGGCCTGCTCAGGTCGGTGCCGCGCCTCGCTGATTCACAGGATAGGCTCGCAACCATAGATGGCACAGTGCCGAGCGCGAAGTCGATGCCTGAGGGGTGCCGTTTTCACCCGCGATGCGAGTTCGCGACCGACGCCTGCCGCGAGAAGGAACCGCCTCTGGTCAGTGTGGGCCAGTCGCACAAAGCTGCGTGCTGGCGGGCGGAAGAGCGGGTGCGAGTGGGCGCCGCCGGAACATCGTCCCCTGGAGCATCGCCTTCAGGATCTACCAAGAAAGACGGAGGCGACGGCTCAGAAGACATGCTCCTGATCGTGGACGGGCTGAAGAAGCACTTCGCCGTGGGCAGGAAGAGGGGCGCCGGCAATACGGCTGCGGCGGTGCGCGCGGTAGATGGGGTAAGCTTCACGGTTCGAAAGGGCGAGACTCTGGGAATCGTGGGCGAATCGGGCTGCGGCAAGACCACTCTGGGCCGGATGCTTGTGCGGCTTTCTCAGCCGGACGCCGGCAGAATCCTATTCGATGGCAAGGATGTCATGTCCATGCGTTCCGAAGAACTGCGGACACTGCACCGGGACATCCAGATCGTGTTCCAGGATCCGTACGCTTCGCTCAATCCACGTCTGACGGTAGGCAGAATCGTCGGTGAGCCGTTTGAGATACACGAGTCGGCTAGACCCGGAGAGATAAGGGATAGGGTCCAGAACCTTCTGGAAGTAGTCGGGCTCTCTCACGATCATATCGACCGTTACCCGCACGAATTCTCAGGCGGTCAGAGGCAGCGCATCGGCATAGCCCGCGCGATAGCCCTAAACCCCAAGATGATCGTGTGCGATGAGCCGGTATCGGCACTTGATGTTTCAGTGCAGGCTCAGATCCTGAATCTCCTGAGCGATCTGCGCGACCAGTTCGGCTTGAGCTACATCTTCATCGCTCATGGCCTAGCTGTGGTCAAGCATATTTCCGACCGAGTGGCAGTGATGTACCTGGGCAAACTCGTTGAGCTGGCCGCAAGCGACGAGATATACAGGAATCCGATCCATCCGTACACTCAGGCGTTGATGTCCGCAATTCCGATACCGGATCCTGATTCAAAGGCCGAGCGGGTACTACTGGAGGGAGACGTTCCTAGCCCAATCAACATACCAGTCGGATGCCGGTTCCACACAAGGTGTAGATATGCCGTGCCTGAATGCAGGCTCAGCGAACCTGAACTGGTCGATGCCGGTTCCGGGCACTTGGTGGCATGTCACCGGCGAATCTGAGAGCCGTTGCAGCAGACAGAGGGAGTTGGTTTCGACATGATGGGTTGGAGGGCCTACGCCCGTAAGCACAGAGACAGGTTTCTATCCGACTTGATGGACTTACTCCGAATCCCGAGCGTGAGTGCTCTTCCGGAGCATGCCGGCGATGTACAGCGCGCCGCCCAGTGGATCGCGGATCGAATGACTGCTGCAGGCATTGAAGGCGCGAAGGTGATGCAGACCGGGGGCCACCCCGTAGTGTACGGAGAGTGGCTACATGCCCCCGGCAAGCCTACTGTGCTTCTGTACGGCCACTTCGACATCCAGCCGGCAGACCCCGTTGAACTGTGGAAGAAGCCTCCTTTTGAGCCCACGATAGTGGGCGATCGGATCTACGCCCGCGGCGCGGCAGATCCCAAAGGGAACATGATCATACCGATCCTGGCTGTCGAGGCCATGCTGCAGGGCGACGGGGCGCTTCCTGCCAATGTGAAGTTCTTCTTTGAGGGGCAGGAGGAGATCGGAAGCCCAGAAATCCCTGAGTTCGTTAGGCAGCACAGAGACCTCTTGGCGTGCGACTTTGCCCTCAGCTCCGACGGCAGCCAATTTAGCGAGACCGAGGGCGAGATTCTCATCGCCCGAAAGGGCCTGTGCGGCGTGCAGATAGACGTGCAAGGCCCTAGGTCTGACATGCACTCGGGCACATCGGGCGGAGCTATGCAGAACCCGATATACGCACTTGCCTACATTCTGTCTTCCATGCGCTCCCCTGATGGCAAGATCGATATAGAGGGATTCTTCGATAATGTAGTTCCGCTCACCGAAGATGACAGGGCGTCGATTGCGGTTGTTCCGTTTGACGATGATGAGTACAGGAGGCAACTGGGCGTAGACGAGCTGTTCGGCGAGCCTGGCTATACTACTTTGGAGCGGGCATGGGCCCGGCCCACCCTCGATTTTAACGGCGTCTGGGGTGGATTCCAGGGCGAGGGGAGCAAGACGGTACTACCCTCCAGGGCCGGCGCCAAGATCACCTGCAGGCTCGTTCCGAACCAGGAGCCTGAGGAGATTATGAGCCTCATAGAAGCGCACGTGGCCAAGTTCGCGCCGAAGGGCGCGAAGGCCGTCGTGACCCGGCAACCGGGCACAGCCAGGCCCTACAGCATACCTAAGGACCACCCCGCAAATCGGCTGGCCCATGCAGTGCTGGAAGAGGTCTATGGCAAGCCTCCGTACTACGTGCGTATCGGGGGCACTATAGCAGTGACCGGGATTCTCCTCGATATCCTCGGAATCCACACCGTCAGTTTTGGGTTTTGCCTAAGTGACGAGTGTTTCCATGCTCCCAACGAGTTCTTCCGCATAAGCAGCTGGGACCGCGGCCAATTAGCCTACTGCAAGCTATTTCACCAACTGGGCGAGCAGGGGTTGGAGGACTGATAGAGAACTATAGGATCCCTGCCTGTTCACCGACACTTTCTTGAGGCCTTTGATCTTCGCAATCTAGGCGACTACGGCGTGGTCCGCGCCATTGACGCTGTGGACGCCCACCTGGTGCTGGAGAACGCCAAGGCCTCTTGCATCGCCATTGGGAACCACCTGCCCTTACCCGAATCTGACACCGAGTAGCCAAACGCGTGGGGCAGTAGCAAGCGACGTCTCTCATCTGCTCCTCGACCTGGGCGGCGCAGGCGGACAATACGGACTTTGAACTCAGGGACTTCTCAGGAAGTTGAGAAGAGATCCGATTGTCCAGGTGAAAAAACGAATTGGCTCCGGAGAACCGCAGTTGATCAGGCCGGAACGAGGCCGTGCGCGGAGTGAGTATATTGGCAGCCGCCAACCTGGTATGCTTGGGGAGAAAGGAGGCATTACGCCATGGAGATTGTCGCAAAAGGAGCGCAGCTGTTGGCAAGATGCGGCGAGATTGCCCTAGCGTCAATCAGCGAGCAAGGCTACCCCCGGGTTTGCGTACTCTCAAGAACCAAATCGGAAGGCCTTAAGAGACTCTGGGTTTCGACCGGCGCGGAATCGACGAAGGTCAGGCATTTCAAGGCGAATCCCAAAGCAGGCGCCTGTTTCTACAGGGGCAATGATAGCGTGACCTTAGGCGGTACGGTAACTCTGATCCAGGATCGGGCGGTTAAGGCCGAGATGTGGCTGGATTGGTTCATCAATCATTATCCTGGCGGGATCGACGACCCGAACTACTGCATACTCGAATTTCGAACCGAGGAAGCCACCCTCTGGATCGACAAGGAGTTCGTCACCTTGGGTGGTGAGCAATCATGATCGACTCACGCTGCGGGCTTCACTGTACGGGCTGTGCGTGGAAAGAATCTCACGGTTGCGGCGGCTGTATAGCCACCGAGGGACATCCATTTCACGGCGAATGCCGGATCGCTGTGTGCTGTCAGGACAAGGGCCTTACCCATTGCGGTGAATGCGACATGATTCCCTGCGACCAATTGCATGCCTACTCCTACCTCGATCCCGAACACGGCGACCATCCGCCGGGGGCGCGGGTGGCCGTCTGCCGGAAATGGGCGGCCGAGCGGGGATGCCAGGCCTGGAGCAGAGTGCTGCTGACCTCGGCGGGGTTTGAGGACCTGGCCGGCCAGCAAAAGCCCAATATTGTGAAGCGGTTCTTGAAGATGCTTGGCAAACCGGCCAGCGCCGCCAAGGCATTGTTTATCCCCACCGCCGCTGTTGACGCCGAGGCAAAAGAGATGGCGAAGGAGTGCCGGAACGAACTCATTCGGGCGGGAATCCTCCCCGAAAACATCACCACCCACGATGTTGATGGTAGCCTGAGCGCCGCGGAAGCCATGAAGTTCGACGCCGTCTATGTTACCGGCGGCACCACCCGACGTCTACTTCGGCGCATCAAGGAAACCGGCTTTGACGCGATCATCAAGAGAATGGTATACGCCAACAAAGTCTACATCGGAGTGAGCGCGGGCAGCCTCATTGCCGCGCCCTTCATCGACGGTTCGCGCGATGGCCAGATGACCGGGCTGGCGCTGGTTCATGCGTACCTATCCGTCCATCAACCGGAAGGTGCGCCCGCCCGAACCGATTTGCCGTTGCCGCACTTGCCCTTGACCGATCGCCAAGCACTTGCCGTCAGTTGGAATGGGTATGAGCTTATTGAGGATTGAAGCACAGGACAGTGTACGGCGCAATGGTTTCCGCATCGGTTGCGGGATTCGGTTGTGGAGTTCAACCAACAGGCAGATTAGATCAAGACGCCTGATCTTGGCCGAGAGGGGTGCAGTGATTGACGGAAGCCAAGTACTTCGTAGATCTGGCCTTTTCGCTCAGTGACTGCGCCGTATGCGGGCAATGCGCCGGATTCGCCGGCCAGCCATGCGTCAATCCCAGAAAGGGCGCGTCCGGCCTTTCACAGTGTGGGCATTGATGCTTTCAAGACCGTGCACCGGTTCGGCTTGCCGCTGGACACACTCAAGAGCCAAGAGGAAACGCCCAACTGGTACTCAGCCGTGTTCATTGAGTGACACGCCGCATTAGCCGAAACCGTCTGCTCTCATCGAGCTGCCCGGGGCATCTGGTCGGACAGTTGCGGGTGGGCCATCAGGATACTCCCGAACGGCGAGTCCGATAGCAAGACAACACTATCGCACTGTTGATCATCCCATTTTAAGGCACTATCTCTAACAAGTGGCCGTACAAGCATATCAACAGCGTGGACGGATTTCGGATACGGAAATCCTCCAAGTCTCCGACCAATCCTCTTGTTCGAGTGTTCGGCACGCCAAAGAGGTTCCGAGACATAGTCGAAACCCAGATGGGTGCGGCACTCTAGTCTGACAGAGACGCCCCACGAGCAGTGCCTCACGAACACGTTCTGCGTTCGGTGCAAACCTCTCCCTCGGAGCCTGCACGATATGGCTCAGCACTTGACAAGTTATCTAGTTAACTATTATTCTAGACATACATACAAGCCGGGCGGTTCACGTGTATGGCGGGATGGTGTAAGCAATTGACGCTTAACAGGCGCACTTCAATACCTCTATACGTTCAGATCAAGGAACAGCTGGCGGGCGCGATCCGATCAGGCAAATGGCAGCCGGGCGACAGGGTTCCTTCTGGGCCTGAGCTGTCAGATGAATACGGAGTCAGCGTGATGACTGTCCGCCAGGCCATAGGTGAGCTCGTCAACGAGGGCGTGCTGGTTTCTGAACGAGGGCGGGGAACATACGTCGCGCGGCAGAAACTGTCTACAAGGCTTCCTTACTTCATCGGTTTCACTACGGAGATGAAGTTGAGGGGCTATGAACCGAAAACTCTGATCATTGGCAAGGGAGTCACGGATGCGAATGCTGATATCGCAGCGCGGCTGGCGATTCCAGACGGCAGCCGAGTCGTGTGGTATGACCGGTTGAGGCTTGCCGACGGTGAACCCATCTGTTACGAAACCTCGTATTTCAGCTATGGCCGATTCCCCGATTTTCCGTTTCCGGAGGGTGAATACGTATCCTCCTACTACATCTTTGAGAAGGAATACGGAGTCCAAGTGGTCAGGGCTGAGCAGGCGTTTCACGCAGTGAAGGCTACTGCCAAGCAAAGCAAAATACTGCAGATTCCGCCTGAGTCGCCGGTATTGCTGCTGGTGAGTACCGAGTTCGATGGTGAGGACTCTCCAGTGCAGTTCACGTTAGGGGCATACCGTGGTGATCGCTATAACATCATGGTAGAGCGCATGAGGCGAGACTAAGGGAAGGCGCGGATATGAGCATGGATGATCAGCTCTTTCTGGGGTTTGATGGCGGTCAAAGCGGATCCCGCGCCGTGCTTGTGGATGGCGCAGGGCACATCGTGGAAACGGCCTCGGGGCCTGCTTTTGACCATCTGAACGCTGTGGGCGGAGTTGACAAGATACGTCGTGCGTTCGGGGCATGCCTGGAAGTTCCCGGCATCCGGAATGCGGCTGTGAAGAGCGCTTTCTTCGGCCTCACCGGGTTGTGCTCGCCGGAAGCGCCTGAAAGCGGGCCGTTGCGCGAGATCCTCGGCCAGTGCTTCACAGCTGGTCTTGTGGTTCTTGACAACGACTCCGTCTCCTGCTGGGCGGGGGCTCTGGGGGGAGAACCCGGTGTGGTTGTTGCGGCGGGAACCGGCGTCGTCGCGTATGGCGAAAAGGCCCGGGGGCTTCACGCCGCCAGGCTGAGCGGATGGGGGAACATCATGGGCGACTTGGGCGGCGCCTACGACATCGGGCGTAAGGCGTTGCAGAAGGTCACAGCCGCCGAGGATATGGGAGATGATTGCAGCTCCCTAAAGCAGCGCGTACTTGAACACTTCGGCCTTCCCGACCTCAGGTCTCTTCAGGCCCTTCTATATCAGAGTGAAAGCAAGGTCGGGCTGGTGGCGCAGTGCTCGAAGGTCGTGGGTTGCGGTGCACAGACGGGCGATCCCGTGTGTGTCGAGATCCTTCAGAATGCCGGCTGCGAGCTCGGGCGCCTGGCTGTGCGAACCGCAGAAGTGCTGGGCTGGAGCGATGATGATGCCGTGGAGTTCTCCATGGCCGGGGGGGTGTTCAACGCAGGGCCTGCACTGGTGGAATCCTACGTAGAAACCATCTGCCGCGCTTATCCGAAGGCAGCCGTGAAGGCCCCCATGTTCGAGCCAGTGATCGGCGCTGCATTGATGGCCCTGAGTCAGGCCGGTGTGGAGACGGTTCGTGTCCATGGGTTGACGAGCGTTCGGAGCGAATGGGGGAAACGGAATGAAGCATGGGGAGTATGAAGCACCGGTTCTAGACCGGCTTCAGGGCGGACTGATCGTGTCATGCCAGGCGATGTACAGCGATAGCCCTACGAATTCGCCGGCCGTCTTGTGCGCCATGGCTGCCGCGGCTTGCCGGGGAGGAGCGTGCGGTATCAGGGCCAACAGGCCGGAGAATATCCGTGCAGTCAGGAGCGCTGTGGCGGTCCCCTTGATCGGCCTCTTTAAGGACTCGATGCCAGGGCACGACGTGTACATAACGCCCACCTTCGAGCATGCCCGGCTGGTGGCAGAAGCCGGGGCCGACATTGTGGCGCTCGACGGCACTGCCCGTCCACACCCGGGCGAACTCGACATGGCAACTGTGGTCCGCAGAATACACGAGGACTTAGGAAAGCTCGTCATGCTCGATATATCCACATATGAGGAAGGGCTGGAAGCGGAGGGGTTAGGGGCTGACATAGTGTCAACGACCCTGGCGGGATATACCGCGTACAGCCGCCAGTTCGACGGGCCTGACCTGGATTTAGTCGTGCGCCTCTCCGCGGCCTGCAGGATACCTGTGGTCGCGGAAGGCAGATTCGAGCACCCCGACCAGGTGAGGGTGGCGATGCAGGCCGGAGCCTTTGCGGTTGTGGTCGGGCGTGCCATCACCGATCCCGAGCACATAACCGCCAGCTATGTGGAAGCCGCAAACACGTGGAAGGCGAGGGCTGTAAAATGAGCGCTCTCTCCGGAATCATCACCCCTCTGGTCACGCCTTTCTGCGATGACGGGGCGCTGGATTGCGAGTCCCTTGAGCGACTGGTCGAATTTCAGATAGTAAGCGGAGTTCACGGTCTCTTCCTGTTTGGTTCATCAGGGGAGTTCGCGGCCCTCACAGAGTCTCAGAGAGACCTGGCGCTCGTAACTGTCATCCGCGCTGCTGCCGGGAAGGCTCCGGTTCTTGTGGGAGTCAGCGACAACTCCACAGTCCGGGTAATAGAAAGATGCCGGCAGGCGCTAGACTGCGGAGCCCAGGGGTTAGTCATAACGGCCCCATTCTACCACGTGAACAGCCAGTCCGAGATAGTGGACCACTTTTCGGCGATCCATGCTGCTGTCCGCCTTCCCATATACGCCTACGACGTGCCAGTGTTGGCCAAGGCGAAGATCGAGCCCAAAACCGTCAAGAAACTAGCCTCCGACGGCGTGATATCGGGCTTGAAAGACAGCTCCGGCGACATGTCGGGCTTGCGCCAGATCATCATCGAGACTGCCGGCATCGAGGGGTTCAGCGTTTTCACAGGCATGGAACTGCTTGTGGATACCGCCCTCCTGATGGGCGCATCCGGCGCAGTTGCGGGTTTGGCGAACGTTGCGCCTCGCGATTATGTGGAGCTGTTCGACGCGTGCGAGTTGGGGGACTGGGAACGTGCTGTCAGTATCCAGACCAGGCTGACCAGGCTTTTCGACATCGTGTACATAGGAGCCCCCGGAGGCGGTTACTCGGCCGGCGCACTCTCGGCTTTCAAGGCTGCTCTTGTGTGTCGCGGCATCCTGAAAACCCCCAAGATGGCTGCGCCGATGAGGAGCCTGGATCGCGAAGGTGTGGAGAAGGTACGCCAAATGCTGCAGTGCCTGCAGTTCTCTACAGAATGAGAGGTGATGTGATGGGCAGGTTCTGAGCCGCTATCGTGGGATCACTCAGCCGAGTATTCTTCAGTGCCAAAGAACAGGAGGTTTAGTCATGAAGAGAGTAGTGACGATACTGCTGATGACCGTTCTGTTACTGTCGGCGCATGTAGCTGCGCAGGCGCCCGCCACTCAGCTCAAAGCGGAGGTCACCTGGTGGAGCTTTCCCAACTTCCTCACCGTTGATGGCATCCCTGGTAAGCACGAGCAATCGATCATCAAGGCCTTCAATGCCAAGTATCCTAACATCAAAGTCAACATAGAGATGATCGATTTCGCTTCCGGCCCCGAGAAGATCGTTACGGCGATTCAGGGCGGGACCGCCCCTGACGTGCTGTTCGACGCCCCAGGCCGCATCATCGACTACGGGAAGAACGGCGTTCTGGCCAACCTGAACGACATGTTCACAGCTGAGTTCATCAAAGACGTCAACAACAAGAACGTGATCGATGCCTGCAAAGTCGGCAGCAACTTCTACATGTACCCGATCTCGACTGCCCCGTTCCTGATGGCGTTCAACAAAGACATGCTGCAGAAGCATGGCCTGCTGCACATGCTGCCCACCGAGGGCGACAGAACATGGACCACCAGCCAGTACACGGCGCTGCTCAAAGCCCTCAAGGCGAAGAATGAGCGAGGGGCCATCGTATTCTGCATCTCGCAAGGCGGCGACCAGGGCACGCGCGCTTTCATGGCGAACCTGTTCAACTCCTCTATCACAGACGCTGCTGTCACCAAGTACACCATCAACGACAGCAACGGCGTGAAGGGGCTCCAGTACGTGGTGGACGCCATCAAGGACGGGTTGCTTCTGAATGGATCTGCCTCTGACGGAACGGGGGCGATTGACGAGTTCTGCGCGCAGCGCGTATCCCACACTATCCTGTTCTCGCCTGGTCTTCAGGCGGTGAAACAGCATATGACCAACTTCGAGCCCATCATGGCGCCGTATCCTTCCGAGAATGGGACCCCCGCGCTTGAGTATCTCATCGATGGGTTCTGCGTGCTCAACAACGGCGACGCGAACCGGATCAAGGCTGCCAAACTTCTCATCGACTTTATCTGCAACGATCCGGTTTGGGGGCCGAAGAACGTAGTAGCAACGAACACCTTCCCGGTCAGGTCCTCCTTCGGCAACCTGTACAAGGGCGATGGGACTATGACGTTCCTGGCCGGCCTGACGAAGTACTATGCTCCTTACTACAACACCATTAACGGTTTTGCCGCGATGCGCACGGCGTGGTTCCCGGCACTTCAGGCTGCGTTCTCAGGCGAGAAGACCGCGAAGAAGGCCCTCGACGATTTCGTGAAAGCCGCTAACGAGTCCATCAAGCGGTGAACCTGGCGCTAGTCGAGTCGATTACCTCTTGCGTCCCCCCTGGCGTCTTGCCCTTCGAGGTTGCCCAGTGGGGGACGCACCTCGAGCATCATGAGGAGACTGGAGTGACGGCGTATGGATCCCGGCTACAGAGGAGCACTGAAGCCGACGGGGGGCTCATCTGCCTGGCACAAGAGGAGGCCGTTGGAACTGCGGGAAACGCTGGTGTCGTATGCTTTCCTCCTTCCGGCGCTAGCATTCTTCGGCGTGTTCGTTGTGTACCCAATTCTGGTAGGAGTGTTCACCAGCTTCTTTGACTACACGATGCGCAAGTTCGATTTCGTGGGTCTCGACAACTACATCAGGCTGTTCGGCGACAAGATCTTCCTCAAGTCGATGAAGAACACTATCTTGCTGGTAGCGGGCGCCGTTCCCATGGTCGTCATATTCTCCGTCTTCATCTCCTCCACGATCTACCAGAAGAGCCCTCTGGTTCGCTCCCTGTTCCGAGGTGTGTTTTATCTGCCTGTTGTTACGGGCACGGTGTCGGTGACAGTAGTGTGGAAGTGGATCTTCGATCCGTTTAGCGGCGTTCTCAACTGGGTATTGCAGAGTGCAGGCCTTACAGACCAGCCCATCATGTGGCTGGGCGACAGACGATACGCTCTCTGGGCGATCCTGGCAGTGCTATTCACCACCTCCATTGGCCAGCCTGTGGTGCTCTATACAGCTGCCCTCGGCAACCTCGACAAGAGCCAGATAGAAGCTGCCGAAATCGACGGCGCCAGCGATTGGCAGGTGTTCAGGTATGTCAAGTGGCCGGGGATGATGCCAACCACCCTCTACGTCGCGGTGATCACGACGATCAACTCGTTCCAGTGCTTCTCGCTGATACAGCTTCTCACCTCCGGGGGGCCCAACTACAATACCAGCACAGTCATGTATCTTCTGTACGAGAGAGCCTTCAAACTCATGCAGTTCGGGTACGCTAACGCAATGGGTGTGGTGCTCGCTGTCGTGATCGGCATCATCAGCATTCTTCAGTTCAGGGTATTCGGCAGTAATGTCGAGTACTAGAGGGAGGCTCAGCCCATGAGTAGCAGTCGGAGGGGGAAGAGGCGCTCTACAGGGGATGCTCTGGCGATGGTGTTCCTGTGCCTTCTATCAGTGGTTTTCATCTTTCCGTTCTACTGGGTGATCACCGGCGGGTTCAAGGATCAGAGGCTCACCATCCAGTTGCCGCCGCAGTGGTTCCCTGTGAAGCCGACCCTCAGCAACTATGTAAGGCTCTTCGATAACTCCGCGGGCGTATGGCTTCTCAACAGCGTATTCACTTCGCTAACCGCTATGCTTCTGGTTTGCGGTGTGTCGGTTCCCGCGGGCTACGTGCTTGCTAAGAAGAGATTCCACGGTCGAAGCATGATCTTCGCCATGTTTGTGGCGGCTATGGCCCTGCCTAAGCAGGTGATACTGGTGCCGTTGGTGCGACTGGTAAGCTCGTGGGGGTTTCACAACACTCTCGCGGCAGTGATTCTGCCCGCGGTGGGCTGGCCATTCGGCATCTTCTTGATAAAGCAGTTCAGCCAGACCATCCCCGGCGAAATCCTGGAGGCAGCCAAGATCGATGGCTGCAGCGAGCTGAGGACTTTGATGCACATTGTCGTGCCTATGGTGAAGCCCGGCATCGGGGCCCTGGCGATCTTCACTTTCATAAATACGTGGAATGACTACTTCATGCAGCTCATCATGCTGAACTCCAGGTCGAGGCTGACGCTGCCTTTGGGCGTCGCCACTATGCAGCAGGAGTTCGCAACCAACTACGGGGTGCTGATGGCAGGCGCAACTCTGGCGGCCCTGCCGATACTGATAGTCTTCTTCGTGTTTCAGCAGTACTTCACCCAGGGGATCACGATGGGCTCGGTGAAGGGTTGACCTGACTCTGTTGAAGCGGGTGTAGGTAGACAGGCCGAGTCTATGGCCGCCGAGGATGGTCTCCTGGTTGTAGAAGGCCAGGTCGTGGCCAGCTATGCGGTCTTTGACGAGACGGAGCATAGGACGAAAGCCGAAGGTTTCGTCCTCTCCTCTAGCGGCGTCATGCACACCCTGGTGGATGAGGGCCTCGCCCACGGCAGCAAAGGGAGAACGGGAGGAAGTCCGCGGTGCCTCAGCTACGCCGAAAGAGCCAGGATGAAGAGGAGAATGACAAGGACGAGCGGAAAGGTCTATGATATCCTTCATGAGAATGCGCTTCAGGCAATAGCGACCAAGAAACAGAGCTCTCTGTAGCTCGATTTGCCCCGCTTGGGACATGCTCCTCTTCTTGCTGGCCTGGTGTTGGCATGACGCTGCGGCCGCCCTATCTATGCGTTGACTCGGACACTACACAATCATCACTGTCGTTTCTGACCCCACGGGTATGCAAGAATGGTGGTGATCACGCAGGAACGGGGTGATGACATGCTGAGGCGTTTCACGGCTGCAATAACCCGGGGGGGAGCGTGGTTTGTGGCTAGGTGTCTTGAGGTCGAAGTGTCAGTATGATCAGGTTCCCGAGGCTATCAGGCCATGAGGTATGGAACTTGGGACATTTGCCCTACGGAACCCAAGTATACCATGTCTACTTAGGTACGTATTCACAATCCCGGCTTTCTTCGTCGGCAGGAAATCCAACGAGCGCTTTGGCGCGAACGCTTCCGAGTCCAGACTCACGCCCGACGCCATTACGGCCATCTACCAGCTTTCCCATGGGATGCCTCGGCTGATCAGCCACATCGCTTCCGAATGCGTTCTCGTGGGCCACGCTCACGGAGCCTGACCCATCGACCTCAAGATAGTGCAGGAGGCCGTAGCCGACAGCCTGAGAATGCCCGTGGGTCTATAGACAGCGCATACAACAAGAACGCCTCCGCCTTTGACCAGGGCGGGGGCGTTCCGCATCCCAAAACCGGACGTCGTGATTCGGCCAACCTCTGCGCCACCGAATGTATGATCACGATCTGATCTCCTGGATACCAGCAAATCGAGTACGGCCCAAGTGCACATTTCAGGATATCTCAACTTGATTCTCAACACGTACGGAACGTCACGTAGTTTGATCAGCATATTTGCAGAATCCAAAAACATGCGTATAATGGATGCTGAAGGAGGAAGTGTAGGCTATGATGATGTGCGGCGGTGTTCCACAGCTGAAAATGCTTCGCTACGCAAAAGGCTACACCCAAGAGGCGCTGGCAGACGCGGCGGGGATCTCGAGAGACACTTACCAGAACATCGAATCCGGCCGGTCCGACCCCAGAGCGTCTACCCTGCAAAACATCGCCAGGGTGCTTGGGGTCGAGGTTCAGGACCTGTTCGGCCAAGCAGAAATTCCCGCCCGAGTTAGGTTCCGATCCTCCCGACGCATGAACTCCAGGGACATGATCTTGTGTGATGCAGTGACGTGGATGCGTGACTACAGTCGCCTAGAGGGAACCCTAAACAACCATGCCAGCTGGCTCCTCGGGGATTTGTCAACCGAGATGACCGCCTATGAGGGGGGACCCGAAAAGGCGAAGCTATGCGCTGTTCGGGCCCGCCAGCAGCTTGGACTGAGCGCGGGGGAACCAGTCCGGGACGTGTGCGGACTGCTGGAATCCGCAGGAGTCAAGGTCTACCCGAAGGAAGTAATGTCTGAGGGCTTCTTTGGGCTATCGATAGGGCCTATCGACGGAGGGCCCCTCATCGTCGTGAACGTGTGGGGCAGAATCTCAGTGGAGCGTTGGATATTCACCGCGGCCCACGAGTTTGGCCATCTACTGCTCCATCCGGATTCGTATGACGTGTCTGTGGCCCGAGAGGATCTGACTGAAGAGCAGGAAGCGAACATATTCGCTAGTTACTTCCTTATGCCCGGGCCGGTTTTCGACACCGAGTGGCGCAACGCCCGGGGATTGCCCTTCGTGGATCGCGTGCTCAAGGTGAAGAGGATGTTCAGAGTCAGCTACAAGACCGTGCTCTATAGGTTATCAGAAACCCATAGGCTAGACGATAACCTGTGGGGCAAGTTCCAGGGCGAATACCGAAGGCGCTACGGAAAGACCCTCAAGATGGCAGACGAGCCTCAGCCCGCGTCGGCTGATGACTTCATGGCCTCTTACCCTGAGGCATACCGAGCCGTGGAACCATGCGAGCTGAGTGAAGCGGATTTCGTCCCGGACAGACTTGCCAGACTGGTCAGGCAGGCACTTGAAGGCGGGCACATCTCCTTGAGTCGCGCCGCCGGGATAATCAGAATCGATGCCGAATCGATGCGAAACATGGCTCTGTCATGGGTGAATGGCTGATGAGAGCAGATGATGACCATCGGCCCATAGTCATCGATGCCATGGCTGTGATCGACTTCCTTGATGCAGACCCGTCGATTCTCCCTCTGATCTCGCAACACGTGGGCGATCTGCACGTGACTCGACCTGTGTTCGAGGAAATTGGCAGAATCGACGAGTCTCAGTGCAATACGCTTGGCATCAGAATCGTCGACCTCACGGCTGAGCAGTACCGGGAGGCCGGTTCGCTTGTGGACGGCCTCTCCTTCCAGGACTGTACGTGCTTCGTTCTTGTCCGTGACAATTGCTGGCTATGCCTCACCAACGATAGGCGACTACGCCGTGAGTGCTCCAGCCACGCCATCGGTTGTCTTTGGAGTCTGGAAACCCTTGTCAAGCTGGTCCAGAAGTCAGTTCTCGGACCCATCGAAGCGTATCACATTGGAGAAGCAATCCATAGGCTGAATCCATTCATAACACATGAAATCCTGCAGAAATTCTCACGATTGATAGGCGTGGATCTGTGACCTGTTGCCTGCCTGCTCTCTGTTTGGCAAGTAGAAAGTGCATAGTTCGGCGGCCAAAATGCGCATAGGCTAACCGCCACGCCTGGGGTTGGGTCTTCGTACCCTTCCGGGCTAGGTCGTCGGGTTGAGGGGAGTGGTCATCAGTGGATGAGTTCCGTACTGCGCTTCGCAATGTGGTTCAGACTGCGTGCGAAGCAATCGCCAATCTTGATGGCGTGCCAATGGCTCGACGCTCGATCCTTAAGGTAACAGAGAACGGCTGTCTTCATCGAGTGCCCACGGATGTGGTGATTGTGTCTCATCTGGCGCACATGCTAGGGGATGAAGTGTTTGACCATCCCTGTGTCCAGACCCTGCTAGAAGCTGCTCGAGCAATACCGGCCATAGGTGACCGAGTTCTTGTAGATGGGATCGGAGCGACCTTCGCGAGTGACGTACAAAAGTCCGGGCTCGTTCATCAATCCTTGGTAGTGCCGTTTCTCGCAGCGTACTTCGCACAAGCGGGAGCTCTGGAATTCGTCGATGCCGCGTTCGATGAGACGTACGAGGAGCTGCTACTGGATATGAGTCCGGTAACTCACCCAGTGGTTGAAGTGAGCCCTCTGGCGAACCTGAAGCTAGCCACGAACGAGATACCAGTCTGTGATGGCGTACGCATAGTGAAAGCCCCAATCAGAGACAAGGAGGACTTTCTGGACGTGTTTGAGGCTTCAGGCAAGTGCATGAGTCCATCCGTGTTCCTTACAGGAACCTGCTGCATGACCAGCGACCGGCCCTTGTTTCCTTTCCAAGCTGCAGGCGGAATAGACGCTTACCTAGAGAGAATTGTCGATGTCCCGCACGCTGAACCCCCTACAGTACCTGCATCACCCGAAGATAACCAGCTGATTCTGGACTTGCTCCGGTTGTACACATCTGATGATGTTCAACTCGTATTCACGAGGACTGGTCACTATCGGATTCTGCATGGACCTCAGATGAGTGTTCACTGGCCTCCCCCATCTGAAACACCAGGACGCGACACGGTCACAACACCGCTGGATGAACCTGCTGCGTCTGAGCTCAAGTGCATGTGGAGTTCTCTCGCACATGGTGCTAACTCCAGCGTGGCTCGGCTTGCTCTCAGTCGATATGGTACTGGAACAGGTAGACGCAGAGTCGAAGATCAGATCATCGACTACTGGATCGCGTTGGAGTCCATTTTCCTCCAAGAGAACGACGAGCTGCGTTTTCGAGCCTCTCTGAGAATCGCAGGTTTCCTGGGAATAACAGGTGATGAGCGAGTTCACATTCGGAGGCAAGCCATGAACTCCTACGACGTTAGGTCGAAGGTGGTTCACGGATCATCAAGGCTGAACGAAAACCAGATCACGGTTGCCTGCTCGGAAACGCGCGAGCTTCTTCGAACGTCACTCATCAAGCTGCTCCGGTCAACTGAACGATTCGATCCCAGGACTATCGAGGACATGATCCTCAGGAGCGTCTGAAGCTTCACACACGCGGTCATGGACCAGTGACCACATCACATAATCATTCAAACCAGCTCCAGTCACTGCGTATCCGGCGAGCCGCGTCCCTACCCAAGAGGAGCTTGGCAAGGCGGTAGAAATGGCGTGCCATCGCGTCGCGGTCATCGAGCTCCGTGGCGGTCATCTCGATCACTTCGTAGCCTCTGGAGCGCGCGGGGGGAACAGCTCCGAGTCGTTCGTCATGTGGAACTCTGTAGAGTACTGGATCTGCCACGCGCCGGGGCCATCATCGCCGAGCAATACCGAGTTGCTGTAGATCTTCTCCAAGATCTCGAGATCGCGCCGACCACGGATCTCAAGTATTGCCCGGCTGCGAGGACTGAACCGCTCTACCTGCGCCCGAGTGTAAGGAATAGCATGTCGCTCGCCTTCTTCCCAGTCGGCGAGGTTTCTGTGCATGAAGGCTGTTCGGATGGATTCCGTGCTGCCTCCCTTTCCGCTTAGGGCTGCCTTCAGTCCAAGCGCTATCACAAGATGCGTCTTGCCCGTTCCCACGCCGCCCATGCAGATCAGGGACTCCTTGGCATCGATGAAGCTCAGCTCTGTTAGGTGTTCTCTCGTTGTCTGCGGGGGCAGTACAATGCTCTCCCAGGAGAACTCCTCTAGCGTTTTGGTCTGGGGGAAGCCTGCGCGTTTCAGTCTGCGCCGGTTTCGGTTCTCTTCACGTATCTTCAGTTCCTCCGCAAAAAGGTCCGTCAGGAACTGCTCTCTGTTCTCGAAGGCGATCTGCGTGTGGATCCGGCTCACCGATCCAAGCTTAAGCGCTTTGCACTGTTCTTGGAGAAGAGCGGACTTCATCTCATCGCCACCCCCTCCAGCCGTGCCGGCAGCAGTTGGTCGTAGAGAGCCGAATCCGGGTCGTAAGCAGCCACTACCAACGGCGTGTAGCCTTCGGCTATGGGCTTGGGAGTCCGGTTCTCCGGGCGGAGCGAATAGAGCTTGAGTTCGAGATTCGCAGGGCTAGATCGCCTGTCGGCGGGCAGCGCCTCAAGCGCTTCCGCAACCTGATCCATGCTATAGGTCTTCAGCGCGTCTCGCAGGGCTCGGACTCGAATCGCCCGGTTTGGCGCATCGACCTCCTGCAGATACGCTCTAGCTGCTTCAGGCAGATGGCGAAACATGGCTGAGTGCACAGCCGCTCGCGGTCGTCGCGAACAGATCTCAAACAGGGCCGGCCACTCAATCGGCTGCTCTTTGAGCATGTAGCTCCTCGGCAGAGTCGTGAGGAGCTCGCCTTCCCGATTCCGTACTTCGATTCGATCCCAATACACGCTGAGCAGGACCTTCTGCCGCGGTTTGCCTTGCGGCACAGCATAGGTCGCCTTCTCGAAACGAAACTGCGCGTAGTTGTTTAGGACTGCATAGTCAAGCCGCATGGCCTCGAACGGAACGTTTGGCAGCGGCAACAACTTCGGTCGCTCCTCATCCCAAAGGTCGCTGATCTTCCTGTCGGCCTTGTAATGAACGCGGTCCATGTCCTTCACAGCCTCGGTCGCGAGCAGCTCGCCCAGCTCCTCGAAGCTGTTGAGGGGATGAATAGGGCATAGCCATTGCCTGCGCGTGTATCCCACCTTGTTCTCAACGTTGCCCTTTTCGTTGCCTCTTGCCGGCCCGCAGAAGTCCGCTTCGAAGCGGTGGTGAAGCTGAAACTGCATGAACGCCTCGGTTAGCACTCGCTCCTCTCCTTCGCCGATGCTTGCCACCGCGGCCGACATGCTATCCAACACCAATCTCCGAGGCACGCCTCCTGCCTGCTCAAACAACAGCTTTAGCCCTTCCAAGAAGCATTCCGCGTTCTCGGACGGCATCGGAACCGCGAAGCCTGCATTTGACTACGGAAACGAAAGCACAAGCGACTTGGCCTCGACGATCTTGCCGTCTCTCACGCAATGGATTGTTCCGAAATCCGCCTGGGCCTCCTCAACCGGGTGTTCAAGTTCAACGTATGCACTGCTATCGCCCTTGAACAGCTCGCCGCGCCGTCTCTGAATGTACTCCCTGACTGTGCGTTCCCCGCCCTTGAAGCCATGATCCTCTTGAAGCTTCTTGAAAACGGCTGCGGCATTGCGGCGATCCTTCCTGGGCAGTAATCGATCTTCAAGCAGCCAAGTGTCAACGATATCCGCTACAGGATCCATAACTGGCATCCGCTTGGCTCGGGCGCTGGGCATAGGTTCGTTCCAGTCGTCCCGCTGAGCGTATTTTGCTGCCGTCCGCCAACACACGCCGGTCCGTCTAGCAATTGCGCTGATCGATGCCTCTTCGCTTTCATACGCATGCTTGATATACTGTTGTACAGGCATAGCTACCACTCCGTCTTACCTCCCGATTGGCCGTAACCTAATCTGAGGAGGTATTCTATATGGCGCGGTGGCTATGCCTTCTTCTTCAGCCGCTGTTGTGACATTCTCACCGCCGATCTATGCAATTCCATTATGCCGAAAAGAGCTGATTTCGGCAGACCAGTCAGCCTGTACCCAGGGCCGAGGGTTCGCCGCGCGCCAACCCTTTACATTGCATTACTGTGAATGGTACATTGGAAATGCCCTTCATCGCTTCGCTCCAATATCCGAACGCACGATACCGGAACAGGCGGTCGCACATTGCCGGAATAGCCAACTTCGGCATGCTGGACTAACAAGAGGAAGACAGGGTGTCACGGGTGGACCTGGGCACAATCCCACGGGGTTACCTGAGCATCAACACCTTCTACGAGGATCGATCTTACAGCGCATTTTGGACTTGACCCGGTGTGCACATCCTCTGGCGGAACACAGAGCTTTGGGAGTACGATCAGGACGATCACTCGTAGGAGGTAGTCCCGTCACACAGCCTCGTAGTCAACTTCATCGTAGTCGCCAAACACGCTGGCTGCACCTTCCCCGCACAACGATGCGAAATCCGCCCTCGCTGGGATGAGCACGGCCCCTTCATCTATGCCGTGCCTCCTCAGGGAACTCGCGTAGGAGCTTATGAGATGTCCCATGTGGTAACGCCAGTCCTTGACGCCGCCCTGCTCTGCGCGAGCGCGCATTGCATCGATGCGAGCTTCCTCCTCCTGCGTTAGGTCTATTCCATTCCACCTGAACTCGCAGTGGCCGGAGCATGAGGGGTCGTGCATCGTCTTGACTTCCAGAACCAGGCTCTCGTCGAAACCCCTAACCAGATACTCGTCGACATATCTGCAGTAGAACGCGCCCTCGTGTAGTCGTCCGGTTCTTTTCCAGGCCTCATACCAAGGACAGATCAGAGTGTGCGTAACGAGAACCGGGGACCTTGCGGCAACCATGGAGGAGATAGATCCGGGCGGGGCGGTCCATTCGCAATAGGCCCTGTATGACGCCATGGAAGTGCCGTCGCCGTTGGCGATAGCCCTTTTCCTCATGCGCCCGCCTCGCTCGATGGCATACGATTTGATCGCGTCCGACAATATGGCTTCAGCAGCTTCTCCGCAGGCAGAGAGGATGTTTCTGGCAAGGGCGGAGAACAACAGGGCGTGGTGGTCCGGAAGTAGGGCGTTGGCGCCCTCGAAAGGACGCTTATCTGTATTCCTGTCTTGCATGGTTTTCAACCCTCCTGCTGAACGCGTGTTGGCAGAGGCGCGCCTATAGGAGTATCTCGCTAAGCATCTTGATGGTACCGGATTGGAACGGGTCAGGAGTAGCGAGGGGGCGCCCATGATCACACCCCATCGACCGCTGTTCGAAACCGCTTTCCGTCAAGCCTGCAGATATTCTGGATAGCTCGACGGCCGGATGCCACGGCTGTCGGGAGCCCGATGGTAGCCTCGGCCCACTGCCCGACCATGTACATATTCCGTAGCCCCGAAAGGGTGCGGGTGAACCCCTTGAGCATTGCGAGAGGCTCGCCGGGAACGCCCCAGGCCTGCAGCCCTCGCCAGTTGCCTGTGAAGCGCTCGGTTGTAACGGGCGTGGCCACGTCCGTCATCTCAACCTGTGCGCTGATGCCCGGGAAGCGCTGTTCGAGCAACTCCAGCACCGCAGCTGCCACGCGTTGTTTCTCGTCGTCGTATTTCGCCCGGCCGGCTTCGAGTAGCCCTCGCCAATAGTCGTAGCCGGCGCTCAGCATCACCTTTACCACAGTCTTTCCCTCAGGCGCCAACGTGTCATCGAAGTTGTAGACCTCGATATCAACTCGGTCGATCTCCCTGTCGACAATGGTGACCGGCTCGGGCAGGAACCAGGTGAGCGCCTGCGGTTCCTGCGACATGTCGCGATTCACTCCAAAAGAGACCTGCAGCGCCATCTCTATGTGCCGTGGAGCCGCCTCATAGTAGCGCTTGATGCGCTCGTCTGCGAACTTGCCGCCCAGCATGTCGAAGATGGTGGAATGGCCGTCAGCAGCCGAGATCACCACATCGGTCTTGTGCTCCGCGTCATTTGCGATCACTCCAACGGCCCGGTTGTCCTCAACCAGTATTCTGCTCACCCGAGAGCGATAGTGAATCCTTCCGCCCAGCCTTTCGTACTGATCGGCTATGCTCTGGGCAAATGAGAGCGATCCGCCTTTGGGCCAGCCCAGAGTCTTGTTGTGGCAGCCGGCCAGGAAGTTGAGATGAAGAAACATGGGTATATCGGCGAAATCGTACTGCACGGTGGGAAAGGCACGCCGTAGAAACGGGTCTTGGAAACGCGCTGCGAACTGGTCGAGCGTCACCCTGCTCCATTTCATGAAGGCCCCGGCCACGGGCCCGGCTTTGAGCGCGACTTGCAGAGGAGCTATGGCCATCAGTGAGAACAGGTCAATGCGGGCGAACTTTCGGGCTCCATTGGTATACTCTTCGATCACCTTGGCATCCGCCGGCGACAGCTGCTTCATGTGCCGCTCCAGTCGATCAATGTCGGCATACACGGTGAGCACCAGGCCATCAGCCGACTCCACCTGCGTCAAGGTGTCGCGAAAGACCATTTCGCGCCCCTGGACTGCTCCGAGCTCCTCCCACAATCGGTAGAGCTCAACCCCTGGGCTCGCTCCGGCCAGATGATGAATGCAGCCATCTACGGTGTAGCCTTTGCGCTTCCATGCGGTGCATAGCCCTCCAGGCTTGTCGTGCGCCTCGTAGATCTCAGTACTGTAGCCGTTCATCTGTGCGTAGCAGCCTGCCGCTAGCCCGGCGATCCCAGCGCCGATGATGATAGACCTCTTAGTCATTAGGATTCCTCCCTGTAGTTGGTGGAAGGATCGAGCCACCGTAACAGACTCTTCAGCAGCGCACCGCTTTTCAGTTCCTCCAGCGAAGTGTTCGCCCATCGGGGGAAGACTTCTCGTTCGCAGGCGAAAAACAGTGTGGTGAGCGGCGATAAGACGGCGTCAGCAAGTCTTTCCTCCTTGCCGATTCCATTCGTGCCGTATTCACTCAAAAACGCTTCATTCGCGTCGGTCGTGAGCGAGCTTGTCACATTGCGGATGTCAGCGAAGGCGTAACCCTTGCCGAGCAGGTTGAAGTCCAGCATCATGGCGGAGGTGTAGTCTCTGGAGACGACAAGATTCGTCCAGTAGAAATCATTGTACGTCAGCGTGCGCGGCAAAGAATCGATCAGGCGGCGCACATCGGCAAAGCGCTCCCGAAGAGTATCCCACAGCGCGTTTGCCCGAGTGCCCGTTTTCTCCGCCACCATATCCATGTTTGGCGGCGTGATAACATCCGTCTCGTCATAGAGCGCGGAGCTATGGGTTGAAACACAGGCACGTCCCTTCTCATGCAGCGTTTTGTACCAGCGCGCGAGGGCTGCGGCGGTCTGTGTGTCGGACAGGTCGTCTTCACAGCCCAGCCGGAACCGGGTATCGCTCTCCACGTCCGGCAAAAGCAAGGCATTGCTCGTGTGCCTCAACATCGGCAATACCGGGACGCCAAGCGAGGTGAGCAGCTTGTAGTTCTCGATTTCCCGCCTGTCCTTCGGCCTGTCGAACGCCTTGAGTACATATCTCTCGCCCTCGGATTCCAAGCGATACACCGAGATGCCGTCCTTGACCCGTATTGGTGTTACGACAGGTATACGCACACCCATCTCGGCAAGCTGCAGCACAGTTGATGACGGGAGAAGCTTTTCGGCGTAGCCATGCTCCCTGAGCGTTTGATTGATGACAGCCATAGCATGTGCATCAATCCCCTCCCATTCGAGCATTTGCCGTCCGCTTAGGCGGTTGAGCCATGCGAGCGTTGTGATGTTATGCTCGGCAAAGGCCTTTCGCGCCGCCGGTTCCAGCTTGTCTGTCAGCACGTCAATCGGGATCATCGAGGCCGGTTCCTTATGAGGAAACGTCCGGTCAAACGCCTCGGCATCCTCCGATTTCACCGCAAAAACCGGGTCTTCATGAAACGCGCCGGAGACGCCGTCCAGCGCCCCGTCGTGGAGCGGCATGGCCATGAGCGCGTCAAAGTTCTTCCCGTTCGGCGTTGTAATGCCGAAGGCTTTGGCGTTGCGGAATCCAAAACGCGGGTAATAGTCGGGATGCCCGTAAAACACGATTGCCCCATATCCCATCCGCTTTGCCCCGCGTATTGAATGACGCATGAGCGCCGAGCCGACGCCGCAATGCCAGTACGCGGGCAAGACCGAAAGCGGGCCGAAGGTCAGCACTCCCGTTTCATTGCCGTTGTCATTAACGACTCTTGCTTTTGAACACATCACATTCCCGACAAGCTTGCCGTCCATCTCGGCTACGAAGTCGAGTTCCGGCACAAACGCCGGGACGCTCCGGAGCAAATGGACTAGATAATGCTCATCGCAGGTAGGGTTTGTGAATCCCCAAAATGCTTCGCGGGTGAGATTCTCCACGGCGCGGTAGTCCTCAGGCCGCTCAAGGCGTAAAACGATGCTCAACGGTGATTCCTCCTATTCCAGGCGATCACAACTCTGTGTACTTCTTCGCATTTCCTCTGGCTCTGTCCGCGGGGTAATGCTCGGCGTTCAGGGCCATCTTCTTCTCTGCGACTTCGTTGAGGTCGATGCCGAGGGCATGGGCCAGGAAGAGTAGGTATATGTAGGCATCCCCGACTTCGTGCTCGATCTCTTCGCGTTTCTCGGCACATCTGGCGCCGAGCTCGGAGTCGGGGGTCCACTGGAATATCGACAGGAGTTCGGATGCCTCTACGACGAGAGCGGAGGCGAGGTTCTTGGGGGTGTGGAACTGCTTCCAGTCCCGCTCGTCGCGGAATGTAATCAGTTGATCGAGTAGTCTGCTTTGGGGTTGCTGATTCTGAGTCACTTGACAAATGCCTCCTCTGCGCCTCGCACTCAGTAAGATGCCTGTGGCGCAAACGTGCCTTTTCCTCTTAGGCAGCAGTCGAAGAACTCCAGCGCCAACTGGCTTATGGTGGTTAGGCAGTATTTTGTGTCTATACTTGCTTTCCGTCCATTCAGCATCCGTGTAAGCAATGGACTCGTAAGCGCCAGATCTGTCAAAGAGAGGTGTCCTGACCCTCGCATATGCACGCTGTAGGAGATCGCCTCCGTATCCGCAAGCAATTTCGCATTCGCTGCGTATTGCGGCAGTTCATCCAGATGACTCCATGAGCTGTCTGAGTAGATGTTCAGCACGGGTACGGGATACGTTTCGTCATTCCACACAAACTCCCCGTCTTCGACGCCTACAATATCGCACATGAAGGGCGACTCCAAGGCAATAACCGCGCCCACATCATCCCTGAGTCGACCAATTCCCAATGCGGTAGAACCTCCCAACGAATGCCCCATAACGCCGATCTTCGTTATATCTATGAGTGCGTATACAGGATCAGGATCGCTGCTAGCTGCCTGGCTGAGGGCATAGTCGATAACGAAGTTCAGGTCGCCTGTGCGTACTCCCATCCACTTCTGATAGTACTCACAGCTCTGCACCTTGTCGCGCTTTGCGTCCTCAGCTAGGATCTCACGCATGAAACCTCTGTCAATCAACGATACTCTCCCGTCTGTGTCGGCGGTGAACAGGCACTGGTATGTGTGGTCGATTGAGCACACAACATAACCGTGGCTTGCCAGCTCTCTGTATAGCGACAGATTGCTCGATTTCACTCCGAACGACCCATGAGAGAAGACGATAAGCGGGTATTTGCCGTCGGCGTCTTCGGGATGCCAGTATTGCACAGTGAGTCTTCTAGGTCCGCCGGCGTCGGAATACGTGTCGATGCGACTTTCATCGGTATAGGTGTAGGCCACCGTTTCTATGCCATACGCGCCGGTGGTCTTCAGCGGTTTGCACTGCGGGAATATCAGGGCAGGGCTGAGGGCAAGCAGTACAGCCAAAAGCGCCAGAACTGCTTTTCTGATGACGCTGCCGATTCTGAATGCTGCACCATCACGATCTCTCCGTACCAGTGCTATCGCGCCTAGCAGCGCCCATATCAGCAGCAATGCTGCAAAAGCATACCAGCGAAGACTCCATTCTATGATGGACGTTATCATCAGCAGGACGAACACAGCGAAGGCGATTATGCGCATGATGCTTCTGCCTGTCGCTTGATATGATCTTGAGTGAATGCAATACGCCGCAAATACCAGCTCAACTGCAATCGCAGCGAACAGCATGATACTTCCCATGGTTTTCGTCGTCGCACCTCACATCATTCAGCTTCGCTCATTACACTCCGCCTCGCTAGACGATTAACAACAGCTACCGCCTCTGAGACACTGCGTCTGGCAGCGTACATTGGAGAGTTTATCACACCAAGGCGCTGATTGACACTTTATGGGGGGCCCCTTCGTCAAGACACCGTTAATGGGTTTCTTAAGCAATGCCCCGTGCGCTTGAGAGGGGTGAGGGTGGTCCTTGGCGTAGTCCCCAGGGGGTGCTCTGCGGGACCCGGGCGCAGGGGTGTACTTCGCCGGGGCGCCGGGACGCTGGCTTGACCCACACATGGCGAGACTTATGCACAGGGCGCCATGAGCGTGCAGAAGACCCCCGCCTTAACATCCGCGGATCGCACCTCCCCCCATACTGAAGGCTGCTGGGGCGGTCCGCCTGTTTTACCCCAGATACACCTCAGCCGGAGTCCTGTATGCTAGCGCTTGATGAGGCCTGAGGTCATTGTAAAACCCGATGTAGTCCCCAATGCCAAGTCTGGCCTGGCTACGCCTAACGCCTTCCTGACTGCGGACAGCACAACAGGTAAGGATATAGCCTGCTCTGAAGACCGCGGCGGCTCAGGTTCGGCCCCGGGCAGATCCCGGCGATCTGCATGTCGCTCATGTAGCGCTGAATCCGCTTGTTGATGCCAGTCCTTTTTTGACCAAGCTAGCTGAGTGTTCAGCCGCCCGATCTCTGCATAAAGCTCCTTGAGCTCCCGTTCGTGGGCGGCTCTCAGCGTTTCCTGCGAGCGCCCTTCGTCAGCGAACAGGCTCGTCGTGTTCTCAACGGCAGTAGATTTCCAGCGAACTAACAGCGAAGGGGATACGCCTACCTCGGACGCAATCTTGGATAGGGGCCTATCCTCCCTGAGAAGCGCCATTACGACTTTGGCCTTGAATGACGGTGTGTAGCTCTTTCTCATGGGCACAGTCTATCGTATTTCTCCTCGCTGCAGTGTCCAAATTCCTGGGTCCACTATAGGCTATCTCTTTCCCGGTGGAATCCACCACTCTCAGCCTGAAGTCGGCCGGCTGTGCGCACGTGATCCGCACCTTGCCAAGAAGCGGCGTGTCGAAGTACCACCAGTCCTGATCGGTGTCGGTGGGTATGACTCCGGTCACCGGTTGCCCGAGCTGAAGGCCCCTGGCTTGGCTCGCCGAGTCGTTGGGCTCTGCGGAATCGTGCAGCGCCAGCTTGACCTGGATTTTCATGTTGTACGGAGTGTGCATGTTGTAAGCGCTTGAGCTGTAGCCTCGCATCAGCACGTAGTAGGCGCCCGATTCGTACACATCGCCCTCAAGGAACATGTCTTGTCCAGGAGTGCCTAAGTTGCCTCCGTACAGCTGTTTCGCTCCGGAGCTGTCTACAATGGAAAGATGGTAGTCTGCCGGCTGGGTAGACGTTACCTTGATGGTGGATGGCCATGATACGTCTATCCGATAGAAGTCGACATCTCCCGGTCGGTAGATGAAGGAATCGAACTGCCTGCCCGACACAACGGTCGATGTCTGTTGGATGCTGTCGTTAGGCTCGAAGACATCGCGAGCCTCCCGGAATTCCGCCCTCAGAGTGTACGGGGTGTCGGGCTTGTGTGAGCTTGAGTATCCGCGCACAAGCATGTAGATGGTTTCGTCAGGACGGCACTCTTTCGTTTGCCAGAGCATCGCGTGTAGTTCCGTTGACGAGTGTTACAGATGAGTCTAGAACGCCGGCCGACAGGGTAAGCAAATAAACCGCTGCTAATAGCAGAGTTAGGCGCATGTGTCGGGGCTCTGACATGGTCGTCGCCGTCCTTTCTGCTTTGTGCTGTCTCCAGCGAGGATTTTCGCAAAGCTGGGTGTGTCCCTGCAATCCGGGCTATCCTGCAACAGATAATGTACTCTGCCCCTTCGACTCACCCTCGTCTCATCCCGGGTGCAGCAGTCTAGGAGTCGGCCCGAAGGAGCGCAATCGGCGATGTCGAACTTGGCACAGACGGATCGCTTCTCCGCAAGCTAGGTCAAGAGGGGTTTTCGAGGGCCTTTTCTAAGCAGTTCGGCGTGTCCCCTGTCGACTACCGCAGGAATCTGAGGCCCATATGTCTGTTCATGCCCGACCGGGCGCGCGATCGCTACCTCAAACTTCAGAAAGGGGAGATAGAGATGGCCACAGGTGAGGCTGCGAAGACAGTCTTTGTCCAGGTGGTTGAGCGCCCAGCGAGAAAAGTCATCCTGAGGCGAGGAGTCAAGGCCACGCACTACTTCGAGTACTGCGGCGAGATGGGCTGTGACGTGTGGGATGCTCTGTCGCGCATCAGGGAAGCGATGTATGAGCCGATCGGAATGTGGCTGCCCGCAAGCATGATCAAACCCGGCACGTCGACGTATGTTCAGGGTGTGGAGGTTCCTGCCGACTTCTGCGGCGAGGTTCCGGACGGGTTCGAGGTGATGGACCTGCCTCCGTGCAAGATGATGGTCTTCCAGGGCGAGCCGTACGATGATTGCCACTTCCAGGAAGCCATCGGGGAGCTGTGGGAAGTCATGGAAAGGTACAAACCCGAGATCTATGGGTTCGAGTGGGCCGACGAAGATGCGCCCAGATTCCAGCTTGCCCCCATGGGTTACCGCGGGTACATCGAAGCCCGGCCAGTCAGGCAGGTCAGCAGGGGGTAGGCTGGTCCGAAGGGCGCAGCCTGGCTTAAGCTCCGCGTCCGCAGCCTCCCGCTGGCTGAAAATGGGGGGCCTGCGGACGTCGTGGCTATCGCCGCCGTCCGATGTAGAGGAGGTGTTCTGCGCCGCCGTGAATACTGGGATCTGATGCGCATCTATAGTTCAGGTCTACCCATGCGTCCCACGAGGGGCCTTCAAGCTTGTTCACCTTGTCCTCAATCATGCTCACGATTCCCTCTTGAGCAAGCAGTGCCTGAGTTTGGAACCCGACCGTCTTCATCATCGGAGCTATCTCATTAGGGTGTGCAGTGTAGAAGTCGGTGAACGCAGAGCCGATATCAAGCTCCAACGTTCCATCACTCAGCAACCGCATCATGATGTCCGAGTCGTCTGAGAGGCGCTCCGGGCTCCACTTAGCGAGGTCGCGAAAGGCAGCGTACCGGCATATGAATGTGGCGAAAATCACGCCCCCCGGACGTAGTATCCGCCGTGATTCTGTTAGGCAGCGCCTTCGGTCCTGTTCGTCTAGGAGGTGGTAGAGAGGGCCCATCAGTAGCACGGCGTCGAACTGCTCGTCCTCGAACATGCTCAGATCAGTAGCTGACGCGTGTACATAGTTTGCAATCTCCAGCGCCAGATCTTTCGCCTTCCGTTGCGCGAACTTGAGGCTAGCGGCTGATAGATCCAGCAGTGTAACCCGATAGCCAAGTGAAGCGAGGAGCATCGAATAGCGTCCCGGACCGCCTCCACAGTCCAGTACCGTGCGGGTGTCTCGGTCTGCCTTGGGCTTGGGAAGGTATTCGGCTAGCGCGCGGCTGGTTACGGCAAACTCCGTTCGGTGGCGATCCAACCTTGCCCATTCGCGCTGTACGTCAGAATCGTAGAACCGGGCGATCTTCTGTTCTCCCATGGCGCCTTGCCCCCTCCTGGTCGTAGTTGGTAGACATACCGCAGGCAGCATCGTGCGCGTCAGCAAGACACTCCGGCGGGTGAGGCGCTCCGAAGGTCGCCCAGGCTGTGGCGCCGTAGCGAGGTGCAGAATCAGCGTATGGGGAGTTCCGCGTCCAGCGCGCGCTGATACGCATCGCGAGTGCGCTCGTTGAAGCACACGAATATCACTTCATCTATGGACGGATCGACCTCAAGGTGCCGCGTCACGGTTCTCATGGCGATTTGCGAGGCCTGCTCCAGGGGATAGTGATACGCTCCGGTGCTGATCGACGGAAATGCCAAAGTGCGAACACCGTGTTTTGCTGCGAGTATCAGCGAGTTCCTGTAGCAGGCGGCCAAAAGGTCCGCTTTGCCCGCGCTGCCGCCCTGCCAGATCGGGCCCACTGTATGTATGACATACTTCGCGGGCAGCCGGTATCCTCTGGTGATGACGGCATCGCCGGTGTTGCAGCCTCCAATCGCCCTGCACTCGGCGAGTAGCTCAGGGCCGGCCGCTCGATGTATTGCGCCGTCCACACCGCCTTCGCCGAACAGTGTGGTGTTGGCGGCGTTGACTATGGCGTCGACGTGCTGCTCTGTGATATCTCCGCGGACAACGGACACTCGGTCGCAACTACACGGCGGTTGCGGCTGCGGCCCGATGGGGCCCTTTCCAGAGCTCGTGCTCATTCCGTTCGCATCTCCTTTCTACCTGCGTTAGGATTCATCATGGCTGGGCGCGAATCCTCCCAGGCCGCACCGGTTGGGGTCCGCCGGGATGCTGTAGGCGTGGGACGAGGACCTGGGACCCGTCATAGTCCTCTGCCGAGACCAGACGAAATGGCTGAGTCGGGTACCGCGGGATATGGTGTAAACGACCAGTGGCGAGAACACGAGCGCCCTGTTTGCTAACACCTCGGCCCAGCCGAGGAACCTAGCGCTCAAACAATACGGCAAACGCGACCAATGCGATGGCCATTTTACGGCATTATCTGTTATTGTAAGGACAGAGTGGGGTGTCCGTATTTACCACGGTGACCGCGTTTTTCCATACAGGCTAATAGCCAAGTATGTGGAGTTGGATAATGGGCAGGAGACAGTACTAGAGACACACACGGGCTCAAGTCGAATATAAGTTGTAGAGGCAGACGGTACTTGGTTAGCTTGTCCTTGCTAACAGGCTCTGCGTTTCATGGACCGTTGTTGATACAGACCGGCGTTTACGGTAACCGCAGCCCAAAGGGGGATGAATGCAGTGGACAACAGGATGTTATTGGCGTAGTTGGTATATAGAGGGGGTATGGTCTCTGTGAAAAGGATCTGGTTGACTCTGTTAATTCTGGTTGCCTTGCCGGTAAGTGCATATGCGACCGGCGATAGTTGTTCGGCTAGTGGCGTTTCCTATAGAGTATGCTATGGGGCGCCGTTAGGAGGCCGTAGCACAGCACAACTTCCATACGTTCTGCCTGCCGATATAGTGCCAGAGGACATTGTGGGAGTGATTCCTGTATCAGACCACACTTTGAAGACGCTAGGGTTCAGAATAATACAGTCAGCGGGCCGCGCTATTGTATTGGTGTCAGTTGAGAATCCACTATGTACTACCGAGGTTACCGGATTTACAGTGATCACTAAGGATGGGCGGCGATGTCAGGAGACAATCGACGGTTTCGTTATTGTTGAGCCCGCAGAAGCGGTTAACGGGAACATAATGGCTGTTACATATAGATCTAGTACGTGGGATGAGCAGTATGTAACCTTCAAGAACATGTGTAGCCAGACCGTGAAAGTGCTGCACCTGTTTGCTGGGCCATTTGATGTTGAGTATATGGATAATGCGGGACGCTGGAGCGCCGACAAGGCTCATTATGTCGGGTCTGGGGAGGAAGTGCAGTACAGGTTCAGAAGAGACGCATTTGGCAAACCCAATGAGATTGTGTTTTTCCAGACGATACTGAAATACGAGCATCAGGGCATGATTTGCGCAACCTGTGTCGGCCCGAATTTCAATATTGATCTGATGCATCTAGGTATGCCTGGATACTAGTACTGCTTTGTTGCATTCTATCGTTTGCCATGCATCGGCGGGAAGGCTTGCCGCGATATCGGAGGCTTTCCGCCTGAAGCAAGCTGGTCCGACGTGTGTAGCACTGCATTGGCCACATGTGCATTCCCCGGTTCCTTTTCGTCTTCTTTCGCATCAGCTTGAGCTCCCTGTATGGGTTTTCGGACTCTGCTCAGGGACTGCTACGTGCGAGCTCGGTCAGCTCACAACTGGTTAGTGTCCTCGGTAGTGGTGTAAACCCAGCGGGAGGATCCTGAGCGTATTGACAGGGACAGCCGCCATGTGGTTCTCTTCGGGTGTAATGCAAATACAATCCGAGGGGGCAACCACGATGGCAGCTGCCAAGAGAAATGTATCACTGCTGGACATTCTCCGCCAGATGGGGATGGACGAGGACGCTGATTTTCTCAGGGACGGCGCGCAGCTTCTGACTCAAGGGAACGTTCTTTCTAGGCTTCCTGGAGCCCCGGAGAATGACGGAGAAGGCTATCCTGTCCGTAGTCCAGGAGGCGTACGTTCACGGGGTCAGCACTCGAAAGGTGGACGAACTCGTAAAGGCTCTGGGCTTGGACGGCATTGACAAGAGCGAGGTCTCGCGGATTACCGCAGAGCTAGATGAGGAGATCAACCGGTTTCGTAGCAGGCCTCTTGAGGGACCCTACCCGTACGTGTGGCTGGATGCTACGTACCTAAAGGTCAGATCCGACCACCGAGTTGTGAGCATGGCCCTGGTCATAGCGCTCGGCGTCAAGATGACCGGGGATCGTGAGACTCTCGGTTTCGCCATAGGGCCTTGCGAAACCGAGGCGTTCTGGCATGAGTTCCTAAAAGGCCTGGTATCTCGCGGGCTTAGCGGAGTGAAGCTTGTGATAAGCGACGCCCACGACGGGCTGAAGAAAGCGACCCAGAAGACTTTGCTTGGGGCGTCGTGGCAACGATGCACGGTGCATTTCATGCGCAACGCGCTTGCCAATGTGCCTCGGGCCGCTCAGCAAATGGTTGCAGCCTACATCCGGACGATATTCGCTCAACCCGACCAGGCGACCGCCAAGGCTCAGCTCCGGCAAGTTGCGGTTACCCTAGAAGGAAGGTTCCCCAAGGCAGCGCAAATGCTCTGCGCATGCGAAGACGATATCCTAGCGTACATGGCGTTTCCGAAGGAACACCACAGGCAGATTCACTCGACGAACCCTCTCGAAAGGCTAAACAAGGAGATCAAGCGCCGCGCTGACGTAGTAGGCATTTTCCCTAATGCCGATTCAGCGCTCAGGCTTCTTGGATCGGTGATGATAGAGCAGAACGATGAGTGGATCGTACTGCGCAGGTATTTCAGCCAGAAATCCATGGGCAAGCTGCTGCTGCCAGTCGATGCAGCTGTGGCGCTGCCTCCAGTGGAGTAGACCCTTGATCGAGTCGAGATGGTTGCCTCTAGGCAGGCAGAGCACGATCACATGAGTTTCGCTCTACACAGCGCCGCCGCCTACAAGGAGCCCCCTGTGCGGCTCCTAGGCGGGGCGGCGCCCACCGACCGAGGCATTGCTGTCCGCGTTTCCGTATCTGACGCATAGGCAAACTGTACACACAAACCGGCCGGAAGAGATTAGCGAGGATCGACTCCGAGGAGAATCGAAGAAGCGATTTACACCACTTGACAAGACGTGACCATATGTAAGAGAAATATGCACATGTTTTAGTCACTATTTGAGCTTTCCGAGAAGACGGAATGCGTTCTACCACGGCTTTCAGTTTACGCCCTCCTACGAATCAGGCGAAAACGCGTGCCCGAGTGCGGAAGTTGGGGTAGAGAGTTCGTCTGCGAGCCGGACCCGCGACGGGCTGCCGAACTGTTCGTAGCCAGACATGCGCAGCGAGTTCATGTCCCTTCAAGATGGCCGCGCATATATGCTAGCGTGCCGCTGGAAACACGATAGTGGATCAGTCAAGGAGAGATTGGGCATCACACAACCGGTGACGTGCGTAGAAGTGTTGGGCGGCCCTGCTCTCGCTGACGGCCGCCCCCATGCACAGTATCATCGTTGACTCTACGCTCCTGCATCGGGTTAGCATGACACCTTTGGTTTGACCTTCTCCTATCCCTCAGGCTCACAACCTCCTGTGAGCTCTCCGAATATCTCAGGCTCAAGGGAAGGCAGCACTGGACGGTTCCTCATGTCTTGGGGTGTCATGTACCTGCTCCCAGAGCGTTTGGCAGAATCTGCCCGTGCGATGCCTGCTGGCACTGAGAATCCGGGCCCAATGGCCGGACCAGGCCACTCCATGAGCTTCAGAAGGCACGCTATTCGTTTCACATCGCTCAGTCGTTTCGCCTCGGCCTCAAGGTGAAGTTTGCTGATTACCAGTCTCTCGAAGGACGCAGTGAACTCTGAGAGCACCGAGCAGTCCGATAGAGATTCACCTGGCTTCACTTCCCCCGTTTCCCAGTTGATGCTGCGGGATTCCGCGCAATCGCTTCGCGGTACCGAGCTCTCAAAAGCAGACTGGTATCGCGCCTGCCTGTCGATAAGGTGAAGGGTGGCATCGAGTCGCACCGCTCCCATGCCCAAGGGTTTGCCCATGCCGAGGCTGTGGCAGTACATGATTGCTCCATCCGCTCCACTCGCGTGCCCTGGCGCAAGAGCCCAGCAAAGCGCACCAAGCTCAACGTCTGTTAGGTTGTCGAAGTATACGCGGAATGCGAATCTTACTCCGGCTTTCACAGGCCTCATCTGAGTATTCTGCGTACTCGCCTTATTGGGCCCATTCCCAATGTCAGCGGTCTCAAGCGCTCGGCAATCTGGATCGCCCGCGTGCCAATAACGTTTGGAGCCTCTGATGGTAGTACAGCCTTCCCGGGAATCATAGTGATGCAGGTCGTCCTTTCCCGAGCTCGTCTGAACCAGGTAATTCTGGAAGCTCGTCGGTTTGGGCGAGCTAAGTATCTGGGGAACAAGAGGCTTTCCGTCACTGCCAGTGATCCATATGCCATCACTAGACTGACCGTCGGCAAGCACTGCATCAGTCACCGATACTCTCCCTGAACGCGCCATGCGTGCAGGATTCTTGCAGGAGGAATCGCTGCTGCCGGATGCGGGCTCCGGAGTGAAGCCGAATATCGCTTCAGTATAGTCGACGAATTCTGGATCCCTGATCTCTTTCGGGATCAGGCTGAGCGGACTATGCCCGTATGGCAGACGAAACATCATCGTAGGTCCGAAGAACACAAGTTCGGCAGGGTTAGTCCTGGGATTGACGAGGTAGAAAACCGCGTTGTGAGGCGAAGCCATACTGGCCTTGCCATCAAGGCCTATCTTGCGTCCCTCGATCCCTCGCGTCATACTCTGATCCTCGATGAACGCCTGCCACATCTCACCAGGTATCGGTATCAGCTGGGCTGACTTATCTGGCTCCCATATCGCACAGTCCATATGCTTGCGGTTACCAACCGATCCAGTAACTACGAGTGATGCCTCGCATGCGCCCGGTACTCCGGGAACATCGCGAACATTGACTTCCGGGGCAAGAGCAAGGTTGAGAGCGAATCGGTTTCCTCGGCGGGGGCGCCGCTCTGAAACGGCTCTCTTCTGAGGGATGACGAACGCGGTGTAGCATCCGGTCTTGGTTCCATCTTTGACAATCTGCTTTGTATGTCTCCGCTCAACGTGAATGAACGACTCGCCCTCGCGCTTGACGGCTGGACGTATGAAACGCTTTCCATTCACAATCTCCAGATAGCCGCCCCTCAGGTTTGGAGATGGGTAATCGAACTCCATTCCGTCGCGATTCCTGGCGCGATTCCTTCCCATCATCTGTTCGCGATACCAATTTCCTAGCGCGCTCCGGTCCGCCACAGCGCGGTATACTAGCTTGCTGTCGCTCACCCAGCACACCTTGCTGTATGTTATGATCTCAACCACTGAGCGTAGCATCCCTCTCAAGCTACTTCCGGGGATCACTGGGCGATTCGGATCGCCGGTGTGAAAGAACTCCGGTCGATTGGCGACACGGTTACCGAAATGCTTCTTCATATCCTCGCTGTATCCTATAGCAGAGCTTATCCTATCGAAGTCCTCGCGACTGATGGGCGCCCGCACAAAGGTAGGCGATTTCGTCTCCAGTTCCACGTCGAAGTAGCCGCTCAGAAGGTCGGGGTCGTACGCATCATGGCCTGGAAGCTCCCCGGCTCTGGGGATCACCTTCTCGGGAAGGGGAACGAAGTTGTAGGGCGCCCAGGCCTTATCAGGCGACCGATCTGAACCAAACCTCACCTGTTTGGGCAGTTTCATGTTCTCGCCTCCACGAAGAGATCTACGAGACGGCTGGCCGATACGCGCATCGCACCCATGTCGTCCTCCGAAAGATAGTGACGTACCTTAAGGCGCAGTGGTCTAGTCTTCCCGTCCCAGATTCCGCACATGTTGTCCAACTCAAGAGGCACAGCGTGCTCAAGGCCTTGCGACCCGTCCCGGACTCGGGTGAACCCACTGCGGGCGTACAGGATGCGAGTTCCCCACAGGATCTGATCTTCGTCGAAATACTCAGTTAGCAATGGCCTAACACCTGATGTTCCGCGAACACATGCGTCCATCGCCTCATCCAGGATAGCTCTGCATCGAAATGCTCCAGACCCAGTTCGCCAGGCAAACACCTCACCGAGGTTTCCAAACAGACGAATATCGTGCAAGCTCTCGCCGCAAAGCGCTGGAGAGATGGCGGAAGCACATCGATCAGATGTGGCAAGCCCGTTCTCGCCTAGCTTCCCCCAGGTTACGCCGTTGCCCGAGTGTGCCAGAAGCCACTTAAGCTGCAAGCTTCTCATGGTGCTTTCTGCCCATGCCGCCGGATCCGATACGAGCGGTGCAAGGTCTACGGAGACAACCGTGGGCGCGCAGCTATGTATCTCTCGCTTCCACTCGCTCATGGTCGTTCCTCCTGACAGTGCGCTGTGAAATCCCGCACTGATCTCTCAAGCAACCCGCTCGGGTCGGTTACGTTGAGCCCGCAAGCGGTCTCCGTTATCGTTGACGTATCGTTGTCAAATGTCAATCTAGCCTCTCTCCCCGCAAGCCTGCCCCTGCCGACGCTTACTTCGCCTCCAATGGGAAGGTCGCCAGTCCACAGATCCTTAAGCAGCAGTATCATGAGCCCGCGTTCCCACGGAGACGGATCTTTGACCGTTATCGAAGTCTCGAATACGGTGTTCTCACTGCCGAAGACCGGTTGTTCGTTGAAGAGCCGACCTTCGCGGGGGCCTCCCGTGAACCTGTCGATGCTGACTCTGCCCTGAACTAGATTAGTGACGCCTCCGTCGATCCGAGATTCTGAAACCTCTACCCGGCTGGCAATGGGTTCCTCCGAGGCGGCGTCTGTCACTCTGCTGGATCCGAAAAGGCCGTCTATCATCTGCTTGGCGCGGTCACGGTCAGTCTGCAGACTGGCGATGCGCAGTGCACGCGCTCGGAGAGCGCCGGCCAGACTGGTTCCAGGAACCACAGGGTGCAGGATTCCGTCTGAGCCCATGCTGTGGATGTGCACCATGTCGGGTTCCATATCGCCCGTGCTCCCGGCGGAGCGAATCAACATCGCCCCCATCAAACCGAACTTCGCCTTGATTCTCAGCATTCTGCGCCTATCGGGCACCGCCTCGGCACCGATGACTTTCCCAAGATCGCAGGGCTCAACCGCATACTCCAACCCCAGCGGCTCAGCGCCGTGGACGAGCCATTGTACCAGATCGTCCACTTGCCTCAGATGGTACTGCCTGACACGCCACCCAGATGTTCTGATCCTTCCGTAGCCTCGCCGTTTGCGTGCTCCAAGCGTGATCGAGCCATCAATGAGACCCCAAAGGGCTGAGACCAGTGCCTTCCTCAGGTCCGCCTCAGGATCAGAGTTGCAAGACTCACTAATGCACAATTCCATCCTGACAGGGAACTCGGTGCCGGCCCGCCATAGCTCTACGTCGAACTTGGCGCGATCAGCCGCAGCACGCAGGCGGGGTTCAAGTCGGACTCCATCCCGAATCTCTATTCCGCTCGTCCTGCCAAATGAGTCTTCCACTATGAGTGGACTCTGGACGCCCTCCCCGACCTCGGAGTTCTGGACTGCTCCGAACAGCAACGCCGATAGCGATTCACTGGTCTCCCTCTGCCCAAAACCCAGCTGTCGCTCCCGGAGGTATGATCTCAGGGCGCCCGAAATGCTTGCACCTGTCAGAAGCGGGCCTCCTCCGGATCGGTCTCGGAGCAAGGGCATGTCGGTCAACCCCTCACTCTCTACGCCGCCCAGATGAGCCGGCGAGTCCAGGGTAAGCGTGAATTCGACGATCAGTCGGGTCGCTACCTGTCGCGAACGCGCGCCCGCCCAATACTCGGTTGTCATCTGCTCACCTCCCGTGAACTCCTGACTGCAAGGCCTATTACTGACTCAACGAACCTCAAATTGTACTCGTACTGCAGCGTACCGGCGATACGGGCGGGATCAACCGGTCCAATCGCGGGAACGCTGTCAGTACTCTCGGCTGCTCCGATCGCAATCCATATCTCAGCCGGGTGATTCACACGATACTTGAGCCACTTGAGCCATGGCCCGCCGCCGATCATCCCACGGCTGAACGCTCTGCTGGCCGAGGTGCGGGCCTCGATGTGCTCAAGAAACTCATTCAGGCGCGCCGTCCCCTGGTCAGGCGGCAGTTCTATGCAGTTCAGGACTATTGAACGCACCTGCTGCAACTGCGAGTTGGGCGGTCGGACGCCTACGCCCGACTCCTGCATCAGACACACCGCCGCTATGGTAACCGCCGCATCAAGCTTCGACCGCAGTATGCGCTCGACCATCTTCTTGGCAATCCGCTCGCTCGCTCCGTCAAACTCCGGCACTCGCGAGTCGACCACGTATGGGCCAAAGCCGTATGAGCGCTCGTAGGACGGCTCCTCATGCCAGTTGATCGCCAGACGCCCAAACCCTCCGCTGACACGTTCACCTAACCCTCGTTCCTCGAGTGCCAAGAGTCGGTCGGCATCCACGTTCTCTCGAAACCGCAGTTGGACCACGCTGCCCATCATCACCGCCGCTTCCTGCTGGGTCGGCAGGCCCCACTTACGGTTGAACCCTCCAATCCAACGCATTCTCACAAAAGCCTTATCCACCATCGGCGCTTGGGCAAGGCCGAGCGCTTCCGCCGTTGCCGCAGCAATGCTCCGAGCATCAGCACAGCTTTGGCCGTACTCATTCCGGAGCAGCGCGTCACTGAGAAGCGTTATCGTGGCAGTGGAATTCGGCTTCAAGGGCACAATCCTGCTATCCGCCTCAGGGACCTCCTGCCATTCCTCAGAGTCTCCGATGAGCTCCCATGTGACTCGACCATAGCCTGCGGTTCTCGATCGTCCCAGATGCGACTCGCCATTTAGTAACCCGCGAATGACATCGGCGTCCGCATCCTCATCACAAACCACCGCAGCCTCGAACACCTGACCTGGCGATAACGCCTCGTATCTGAAGACTGCGCCGGACCCCCTAACAGGCCTGCCGGCGGCCCTGTCGCGCGCTAAGTGTATGGCCAGCTCTGTTTGAGGGCTCACGAGTAGCGCATCCCGGCGATCGGGGGCGCAGAAGCTCGCTTTGGGACGTTCGGACATGTCGTCTTCGGGTTCTGTCACGGCTAGGTCGAAAACAGGCTGGGATGTATGCTTTCGAACACGCCACGAAAGCGGCATAGGCAAGGCGCGCCTGCCGCTCTTGTCAACGATATAGCCATTGAGATACCGGGTGGTGCGACCGAAGAAGACCCTCTGTACCACTGGATCAGTCGCATCTAGATCGGTAGATCCATTCCGCCTGAGGTATGCCCAGATGGCGGCACCGCGCAAGACCGTACCCGGTATGAAGTTGTAAGTAACCGAGCTATTCGGATCTCCTCCGAGACTTGACAGGATCACCGGCTGCACTAGAGTGACCGTGTAACGCAGTACTCTCACCGTGCATCACCCCTCGCCAGTCGCTCGAAATCCGCAAAATGGGCCATGGTAGTATCGACCGCTGCTTCACCAGCCCGATACTCAAGGAATCGGATTGACAGCCTGCCCTGCCCCCGATTCCTTGAGAGACCCCCCCGCCTGACCCCCAGTGCACATGCGGTTAACAGACTGAGCTGTGCATCTGACGCAACACTAGTGAATGACAGTGGCGCCAAGAACGACAGCCCTCGTGTCGCGACGCGTGTGGAGCGCAGCGTGTTGCGCTGTGGAGCTCCGGTGACTTGGTCTACCGCAGTCTGCTTCCGGATATCGGTAAGGGACTCTAGCACCTGCACTGGCGAGAGCGTGACTGCCTTGTTCGTTGGTTCGGTAATGGCTGCACGCACTGCTACGCATAGGGGAACCGGCAGCGTCGCGTCGGCAATGTGCAGGTTTCCCTCAGCGCCCGCCTGGCTTCCAGGCGTTCCGAACAGGAGAGCCGCAGCCTCGCGTGCACGTTCGATGCCCGGGCTTCCGGCGCTCTCCAGTGAATAGAGGATGTTGAAGCACTCCTCAACCAGCAGTCCCTTGACCGACCTTCCCGGGATTATCGGAAGGCCGATAACTGGATCGTGCTCAACCTCGATGTCCACTGCTCCCGTGGCCCCCTTCCCGCTTCCGAAAGCCGTGTCGCTCAGCAGTTCGATGTTCAGAAACGACTGCACTTCAGGCACCTCCTCGCGACGATCCACTCAGCGGGACGATATAGTCCATGAGCTCAATGGCATCAAAGTATCCGCACTGATCCGCGTGCCATCCGGTCTGCGCAAAATCCGGAAACTCCGGGTCAAGGTCGGGAAGGCTTCTGCCCTCTCTGTAGACAGTGAGGAACCGTCTGACTGCGTCAGGTCCGCGCATGAGGGCTCCGGCCAGATCCTTTGCTTTGCTGCGACTGCCGCTCCACTCCGGACCCTGGAATTCCGCGACGAGGCGGTCTATCACTTCCCACGATCGATAGGGGTGTATGGGATTCGAGTCCAGTGTGACAGGACGAAGGCTGAGTCTACCCGAAGCAGTCCTGTACTCTCTGTCCCTGATCTCATGAAGAACACCTACCGACCCTGCCGCTGCGACGTCCCAGTCCATGCAGGATGAGGCTTCGAGTCTCCTGTGCTCCATGCGATAGCGCTTTGCGTTTTGGCAAAGCGTTTCGGCCATATCGTAGGCCCATGCAAACGGATAGTGCGCCTTCACCATCGCGATGCCCGCACACGCCGTGAGCGGTCCACCACCGTCTGATAGATCCCTTGCCCCGAAGTGTTTGAGAAACTCTGCCGCTAAGGGAAGTGCCACTCGTGCGTCGCATACGAAAGTGAAATCATCTCCACTCAGCAGTATAGGCCTGAAGGGAAGGAGTGACTTACCGTGCATGGACTCAAGGGTTATCTTGGCCGGGGTAGCCTTGCGACAATCCGGGGCCGAAATCGCCCCTTCATGCGCCGATCGAATCAGAGTGCTGATGGTCCTGGCAAGCGCTCCATTAGCTATGCCTGTGACCTCGCGTGACAAGACACGTAGCGCCTCCGCACAGGCATCACCATCATTCTGATGCTTCATGAGAACCGACTGGAAGCGCTTTCCCACACTGTTACCGTCTATGTGCACCACGGCAAAACGGCTTGACTCTCCTACGTCCCTTCCCAGTTGGTCGAACTCAGTTGCGAAGTCGAAGCGACTGCCAAGCTCACATCCGAAGCGTACTCTCAGGGCCTGGTTGGCATCGTCGGTGGCGTTCCTCTTGGCAAGCACCTCAGCCGAGGCCTCCACTACAGTCGATGGATCCTGCCCAATCATGTCCGTCACTCCGACAGCCGCAAGCCCGGTCGACCGGCATGCAGCAGTGACTCCAAGACCCATCAATGGCGCATCTGGAGCGGTACGCTGCTTCCTGTCTGCAACATCACGGAAGGCCCTCTGAACTGCCGCAGCAAGGTTGCAGCGTCCATCGTACCCGGCAGAGCCTAGAACGACATTGAGCCCAGGAGCCCGCGTGATCACCAAGTGTGAGAGCGCGTGAGCAAAGACTGTGACCTGGGCATCATCATCGAACTCCACAACCGCATTTCCTCCGGCAGCGTATATCAGCCGAGCGCCGGGACAATCCTTCAGACTCTCCCTGACCCATTCGTCAGACGCGAGCGACACAAGACGCGAGGCTCCAATATTCTCGCGGAGCAGGTTGCCTCTGAACACATAGCTCTGAATAGAAGACACGTCCGCTACGACTACCTTCATGATCAGTCAACACCCCCTTGTCACCCCAGAATCCACTTCTTGAGTCTCTCTGGGAGGAACGCGAGATCTCTGGCGCCAAACACCTCAACAGGAGCTTGCCCTTCGGTAAGCAGATCTCTTCGGCATTCCTCCTTTACCAACTCCGGTCGATCAGACGTACACACTAGGGCGAACCGTGCTTCATCGCCACCCAGCTGAGTAGCACGCATGTGGGCTTCGAAGAGCTTCCACTTTCTGATCTTCGCCTTCTTGTCTCTTGTGCACGATACGACGAACACTTGGTATCCTCGCATTGCCACACAGTCTATCTCGAATCCCACAGACTGATCCTCTGAAAACTGGCTGTGCTGCGCCCGAATTGTCGCGTTCCACATGATGTCGTGCAGCCCGCATTCCTCGGCGATATCGCTGAAGGCCATGAATGCGCATTCTTCTAGCCATCCTCCACACAACCAAGACAGGAAGTCTCGACAATTCGAGAACCCAGCGTTTCTTGCCGCATCCGATATCCGAATATCCAAATGGGCGCCATTCACGCCATCTGGCTCGAGACCCCCCCCTCTCACCGTTCCAGTAGCCTCAGCTAAGGAATTCGCCAGAAACGGAGTGCTCGGGAAACCCATTATCATGGAACCTACTTCGTTCTCGCATGCTGACGCTTTGGCTGGCGTAGTGCTATGCGCTTGTTCGAGACGATCTAGTGCCTTTCTGAGTGGATCGACCACCGTATCTCTCCAGTCATCCCGCGCTTTCTCGTTACACTGCATCTGGATCAGCGCGGATCGCAGCCCCCCCAGCGCTGTACCTGATCGCCGGGGAGCCTCCGCCAGTTCCCAATCGTGTAGTTCAAGTAGGTCATCGAACGACATGCTCACCGTTGTCCCGAGGCTGAACTGCAGACACGGTCCACATCCGTCATATGGCTCCACAACCATTCGGAGCCCGTCAGGCGAAAGATAGCTGAACTGCACTGAGCGGTGATTCTCCTTAGCCCACTCCCGTACCGCGTAGTAAGAATGGGCCACCATGACTTTGGTTCCCCCTGTGTAGTTGAGGCCAACTCTGTGATCCGAAGGGACAGTCCTGAGGATGCTGTTGACGTGCAGTCTCACATCCCTCGGATCGTCCGGTTCCACACACGTGTGTTCCAAGGATGGCGCCAAGACCTGCTCGCGCCTCAAGTGTTCCGCGAGTCTGTCGGCGATGCCTTTGGTCTCTCTCGACTCAACCAAAACAACATGACCTCCGTTAGCCAGAAGCGCTTTGGCTGATACGGCATTGGGAAGGGGATTCCCGCCTACCAGGAGTATCAGAGTATCGACTTGTTCGAGAGCTCGCGACACGAGCGCTACATCGTCACGCATGTACACTTCTTCCTTTCTCTATGGGAATACGTTGTGATAATATATATATGATCCTATGGTAATTCCACATTATTGGTTTCGTGCTGTTGTATTTGACTTGACTTTCTGAATTCCTGCATCACTTGAAGATTCTTTTCGTTTGCGCTATACTTACGTTGCTCCTCACCGGCACGCGTGGATTGAAACGTTTGGGCTATTCTTGTGTAGCGCGTCCAATCCGGCGCACTCGGATTCACCCAAACACCGCAGTTCAGATGATCTCGCACACTTGCTGTCGCGTTCGGTGAGGCGCCCAACACAATCTAGCAGCATGTCCAGCAGTCGACCGTTGTACTTCATTGCGCCATTCACCACATCGCGATTGCCTGTTCATCTTGCTGTTGCCATTGCCCAAAAAGCTAGAGGGACTTTCGCAAGTTAGTGGTATATGTACTAGTAGATGGCATGGTCAGCCACTCGCAAGACGCCTTCATTTAGAGAGGAGCGCGTTCGCAGTGTACTATGCACACTCTAGCGGTACGGACAAATCCACTTGGCAGTCGCTCAAGAAGCACCTCGAGGCGGTTTCGGATATCGGTGCGGGCTATGCGGCGGCGTTCGGAGCCTCGCAGTTCGCCCAGGTTGCCGGCATGCTTCATGACCTGGGCAAGTATTCTCATGAATTCCAGAAACGCCTGGAAGGTGCGCCTATCCGTGTAGACCATTCCACTGCAGGGGCCAAAGAGGCCGTGAAGCTGTATGGGCCTGGCATGGGAAAGGTGCTCGCCTACGCCATATCAGGCCATCACAGAGGCATCCCGGACTACGGCAGTGTCGAAGACGAGCGCTCGCTAGCTGCGCGCCTCAAGTCCAAACCCTGCGACTACAGCGCGTTTTCGAGCGACGGCCTCAGCTTCCCAGATCGGTCCACCATGAGGCTCCCCATCTTGCCCCTTCCCGGGCAGCCTGGTTTCAGCGTGCAGTTCTTCATCAGGATGCTCTATTCGTGCATTGTCGACGCTGACTTCCTCGACACGGAACGCGCCTTCGACGGCGACAAGGCGTTCCCCCGCTCGATCAGCTATCCCAGCATACGTGAACTGGAACAGCGTCTCATGCACTACCTCGATCAGCTGTCGGCATCCGCCCCGGATACCCCGGTAAACCGCGGTCGCGCCGCCATCCTCAGGGCCTGCATCGACAGTGCTGCGCAGTCTCCCGGTTTCTTCAGCCTCACCGTGCCCACAGGAGGCGGGAAGACCTTGTCATCGCTGGCCTTCGCACTGAGGCACGCCGCGATGCACCGGCTTTGCCGAGTCATATACGTCATTCCCTTCACCAGCATCATCGAGCAGAATGCGCAAGTGTTCAGGAAAGCTCTCGGGCCTGAGGCCATATTGGAGCATCACAGCAACTTCGAATATCCTGGGGAAGACTCGGACGATTGGACGGATCAGGTTGCACGCCTCTACCTCGCCACGGAGAATTGGGACGCGCCGCTGGTGGTCACCACAAGCGTGCAGTTCTTCGAGTCGCTGTTCGCCAACAAGAGTTCACGCTGCCGCAAGCTGCACAACATGGCCAAGAGTGTCATCATCATGGACGAGGCTCAGATGCTGCCTACTCACCATCTTCAGCCATGCCTCGGCGTGCTCCGCGAACTCACAGCCAACTACGGATCAACGGTAGTTCTGTGCACGGCAACACAGCCTGCGCTGGAGGGATTGCTTCCGCAGGGCACAGCGATACGTGAGATCGCGCCCGACCCGCCGCGCCTCTATGAAGAGTTTCGCAGGGTGGATGTCGCTCGTCTGGGGCCGCTCCATGACGCGGAACTGGCTGAGAGAATGCTGCAGTTCCCACAGACGCTTTGCATCGTGAACACGCGTGCGCACGCTCGAGAGCTGTACAAGCTGGTTTCATCGGAACCCGGAGCATTTCACCTGAGCGCCTGCATGTGCCCACGTCACAGAAGCGCGCAGCTCGACTCCATCCGGCAGTCGCTACGAGACGGAACGCCGTGCAGGGTTGTCTCCACGCAGCTCATCGAAGCCGGAGTGGATGTCGACTTCCCGACAGTATTCCGCGCATATACCGGTCTCGACTCGGCGGCGCAGGCCGCGGGCAGGTGCAATCGCGAAGGGAAGCTTCATAGAGGTCAGCTTTTCATGTTCGAGCCGGTTGATCACCCACCGCAAGGTTGGTTCCAGAGGACTGCGGCCGTTGCCGAGATAGCCCTTCGCAGCGGCAATGACCCTCTTGGACTGGGTACAGTTAAGCACTACTTCGAAAAGCTCTACGATGTCGAGCGTGACCAGCTCGACAAGTGCAAGATCATGAAGCTCTCTGAGACAGGCCGTGGAAAGCTTGACTTCCAGTTTGAGAGCATGGCCAAAGAGTTCAGTGTGATCGACTCAGCGCTCATGTCCATCGTCATCCCGTGGGACGAAGAGGCGCGCGAACTGATCGAGACTGCCAAGTACGCGCTGTCCCGCCGCGTTCTCAGGCGCCTGCAGCCGTATGTGGTTCAGGTCTACCCGAATGTGTTCTTCGCGCTCGAGCGGAACGGCTTGGTGAGTTCAATGGGAGGTGAGAAAGGGATGGTGCATGTCCTCAAGGACCCGTCCTGCTATACGGATATGGGATTGGTGTTGCCTGAGGACATGGATGTTCCGACAGACGGCGCTTGGTTCGTGTGATTCCAGACCGGATGAACAACACGAGGAAGGAGGGAGAGGATGGGATACGGAGTCGCAGTCAAGGTGTGGGGCGACTATGCCTGCTTCACCCGTCCCGAGATGAAAGCCGAGCGGGTGAGCTACGACGTGATGACGCCTTCGGCAGCGCGCGGAGTCCTCGAAGCCATTCACTGGAAGCCGGCGCTGAGATGGGTCGTGGACAGGATCCATGTGCTCAACGAGATCCGCTTCGACAACATCCGCCGAAATGAAGTGGCAAGCAAGATTCCCGCACGCAATGTGGAGTCGGCAATGAAAGGCAAGGAGGTGGAGCTGTGTCAGTACGCCTCCGAGGACAGGCAGCAACGCGCGGCGCTTGTTCTGAGGGATCCAGCCTACGTTATCGAGGCGCACTTCGCGCTCACAGATCAAGTTGGCCCGACCGACACCCCAGAGAAGCACTACAACATTGCAGTGCGTCGCATGCGCCAGGGGCAGTGCTACCACCGCCCATACCTGGGATGCCGGGAATTCCCGGCCCAGTTCGAACTGGTTGAGGGAGAAATGCCGACATCGTGTCATCGCGGCGAGCGCGATCTCGGGTGGATGCTGCTCGACATCGACTATGCCGACAACATGACGCCGCGCTTTTTCCGGGCCGTAATGCATGACGGCGTGATTGACGTCCCCGCCATGCCGGAGGGAGGCGGCAGACTTGATTCTGCAGAGTCTGTATGACCTCTATGGGCGTCTCCTAGACGACCCCGAATCGGGAGTATCCAAACCCGGCTACAGCAAGGCCGGGGTCTCTTTCGCATTCAACCTGTCCGAATCAGGTGAACTCCTTGATGTCATCGACGTGCGCGATGCTTCCGGCGGCAAGAAGCTTCGGGCGCGGGAGATGGACGTGCCGAGGCAGGTGAAGCGGGCCTACGGCATCAGAGCGAACTTCATGTGCGACAACAGCGGCTATATGATAGGCGTGACGCAGCAAAAGAGCAAGGAGCTCGAGATCACCACGGCAAAACACGATGCCATGCGCGCACTTCACGATGAAGTGCTAGAAGGCTCGGGTGATCCCGGCGCAAAGGCCGTCCTGGCTTTCCTACATGGATGGGACCCTGCCCGCGCTCAAGACTGTCCTGTGCTGGCGCCTCTGTGGAAAGACATTTCGGGCGGGGGCAATATCGTCTTCAAGCTTGATGGCGCGTCCGGCTACATTCACGACAGGCCGTCCGTACGCGGCCGTTGGGAAAGGTATTGCGCTGACAAGACCGATGGAAACGAAAACGTTGGCTACTGCCTAGTTACCGGCAAGGTCGGACCTATAGCGCGCATTCACGACAACCTTAAGGGGGTAACTGGCGCTCAGCCGTCCGGCGCGGCTCTCGTTTCGTTCAACCTGGCAGCCTTCACATCGTATGGAAAGGAGCAAAACATCAACGCCCCGGTCGGCGAAGAGGTCGCCTTCGGATACGTTACCGCTCTGAACTACCTGTTGCGAAGTAAGGACAATCGCATGCGAATAGCCGATTCCACAACGGTATTCTGGGCGGAGGGTCCGGCGCGCCTGGAAGAGGAGGCTTTCGCGGAGCTGGTCAACCCCAGTCAGCCGGGCACTAGAGGTAGTGAAGAGTCCTCTGATAGCGAGGCAGGCCCTGACTCCAGTTCCGACATTGCCCCCAACGATCAGGCCAAGATGCAGCGTGATCCAAGAGCCACGAGGCTGGTCCATGACGTGTTGGCTAAAGTAGCGGAAGGGAGGCCGGCGCGGGAAGGTCTGTCAGGTGTAGACCCAGATGTCCGGTTCTGCATACTGGGCTTGTCGCCAAACAACGCCCGAGTCTCAGTACGATTCTGGTACGTGAGCTCATTCGGCGCCTTGGTCGACCAGGTAGCCCAGCACTATGCCGACATGAGCATTGCGCTGCCGACTTGGGAGACGGGACCCTTTCCTATCTGGCGAGTCATCAAGGCCACGGCGCCTCTTGGCGATCTCAAGAGAGCATCGCCGCTTCTTGCCGGCGCGATCACAAGATCGATGTTGATGGGAACCGCGTACCCGGAAGGGCTCTACACGGCGCTTCTGGCCAGAATCAGGGCCGATCAGGATGTCAATCCGGTGCAGGCCGCAATGATCAAAGCCTGCCTAGTCAGACGGGATCGGCTGTCAGGGAAAACTGCAAAGGAGGGGAGTCACACTGTGAGCCTGAACGAACAATGCACAGATTCCGCCTACCTTCTCGGCAGGTTGTTCGCGTGGCTTGAGAGGGTTCAGGCAAACGCGGTCGCAAAGGGAAACCCGGAAGCGAAGCTACAGTCCACAATCAGAGACCGCTACTTCGGCTCGGCGTCCGCAACGCCAAGGAGCGTCTTCCCGGTGCTCCTTCGCTTGGCCCAACATCACATTGCCAAAGCCGACTACGGCGAGTATGCAGACAAGCAGATCGAAGGCATCATCGGTTCGCTCGACGGATTCCCGGCTTATCTTGACCTTGAGCAGCAGGGTGAATTCATACTCGGCTACTATCACCAGCGTCAAGCCTTCTACGAGAAGAAACCCGCCGCAACCGGTTCTGCCAATGTCTCTGTGAAGGAGGAGCAGCAATGAGCAAGACAGTAGACAGGCGCTATGAGTTTGTTCTTTTCTTCGACGTTGAGAACGGCAATCCCAACGGCGACCCCGATGCCGGCAACATGCCGCGCATAGATCCCGAGACCAGCCACGGCCTGGTAACGGACGTGTGCTTGAAGCGCAAGATCCGCAATTACGTTGAACTCACCCGGGGCGGGCAGGAGGGCTTCGAGATCTATGTCAAGGAGGGAGTAGTTCTCAATACGCAGCATCGAAGGGCGTACACCGATCAGAACATCGAACCAGTATCAAAGAAGCTTGCCAACAATGAACTTACCAAGTTCATGTGTGAGCACTTCTACGATATACGCACGTTCGGAGCGGTGATGACCACCGAAGTCAACTGCGGCCAGGTGCGAGGGCCGGTCCAGCTCAACTTCGCTCGGAGCATCGATCCGATTGTGCCTCAGGAAGTAACTATCACCAGAGTGGCAGTGACGAGCGAAAAGGACGCGGAGCGAAAGGAACACGAGATGGGGCGCAAGCACATCGTTCCATACGCTCTCTACCGCTCGGAGGGTTATGTGTCCGCCCCGCTTGCTGAGCGAACCGGGTTCTCTGAAGAGGATCTGAGCCTGCTGTGGGAAGCGCTCATCAACATGTTCGACCACGATCACTCGGCCGCAAGAGGGAAGATGGCGTCACGTAGGCTGTATGCATTCGAGCACGAAAGCAGAATCGGCAATGCTCCCGCCCATAAGCTGTTCGACTGCATCACCGCTGCGAGGCGCGATTCCACCGCCCCGGCACGTAAGTTCGATGATTACGAAGTGAAGGTGAATGAGGCCGGGGCGCCAAGTGGGGTCAGACTGCTCACGCTGATATGACGAAGGAAGGCTACGATGAGGACAGCCTGCTGCCGCTCTCCGGAATCCAGCACATCGCTTTCTGCGAGCGGCAGTGGGCGCTCATACATATCGAAAGGCAATGGCTCGACAACGTCAGGACCGTTGAAGGGCACTTCATGCATGAGCGCGCCCACGATTCTGCACTTTACGAGGACGATGGCGATCACATAACAACGCGGGCTGTGCCCCTTATGTCGAGGCGGTTGGGACTTTACGGGCAGGCAGACGTGGTGGAGTTCTGGCCAGTGGAAAACGGCGCCAAGGAAGGCGCTCTATTGCCCGGTCATGAGGGGCTGTGGCTTCCCAAGCCTGTTGAGTACAAACGCGGAAAGCCGAAATCTGATGACCGTGACCAGGTTCAACTATGCGCGCAGGCCATGTGCCTTGAGGAGATGCTGGGGGCGCAGATCGCGGCGGCTGACCTCTACTACGGCGAGCCCCGGAGGCGGCAGAGGGTGGCGCTCGATGAGCAGCTCCGCCGACGCGTGGAGGAGCTGTCATCTCGCATGCATACCCTGTTTGAGGCGGGAATCACCCCACCAGCGTCCAAGGGCAAGCACTGCGAGCTCTGCTCACTGGCGGACGTGTGCCTTCCGGGCCTTACTCTCTCACCGCACTCCGCGGAGGCATTCGTCCGAAAGCAGGTAAGGGCGTGCCGAGAGGATGACGCCAAATCGAAGAGGCCATAGCGGTCGTCTGGAGGGACGCTGGTGCGGAAGCTGCTGAACACTCTCTACGTTACAAGCCCGGACGCCTATCTCACTCGAGACGGCGACAATGTGATTGTGCGAATCGAGAATGAGGTGAAATTCCGGATGCCAATCCATAATCTCGAGAGCGTGGTGGCATTCGGATATGCCGGGGCAAGCCCATCGCTCATGCAACTATGCGCCGAGCGCGGCGTCGCGCTCACCTTTCTGACTGAGCACGGGCATTTTATGGCCCGTGTCACCGGAGAGGTGTCGGGGAATGTGCTCCTGCGCCGCCGCCAATACAGGGTGGCGGACTCGGAAGCGGAGGCATCGCACATTGCGTCGGTTTTCATCCTGGCGAAAATGGCCAACTGCCGAGCCGTGCTGCTCAGAGCAGCACGTGACCACGAGACGGGTGAGCAGACCCAGGCAGTCGCCAGCGCGGCAGATCAGTTGGCAGGCTACATGCAAGAAGCGGCAAAGGGGCTGCCCCTTGACGAACTCCGAGGCATTGAGGGGGTGGCTGCAAACACGTACTTCGGGGTGTTTGACAACCTGATCCTCGCCAACAAAGGGGACTTCTTCTTTCACGCGCGCTCGAGGCGTCCGCCAAGAGACAACATAAACGCGCTGCTGTCGTTCCTCTATACTCTGCTGGTCCATGATATGCAGGCGGCGCTTGAGAGCGTGGGGCTCGACCCACAGGTAGGGTTCATGCACCAAGACCGGCCCGGGCGCCCCGGACTCGCTCTTGACATGATGGAGGAGTTGAGGCCGATTCTGGCAGACAGATCGGCCTTGGCTATAGTCAATCGCAAGCAGGTGGGGCCGGGAGGGTTTCATGCCCTCGAGTCCGGCGGAGTCATGATGGACGACGACACTCGCAAGACTGTGATAGCCGTGTGGCAAAAGCGTAAGCAGGAGGAGATCGTCCATCCATTCCTCGGCGAGAAGATTGAGGTGGGGCTCATTCCGTATGCCCAGGCCATGTTGATGGCCAGATACCTGCGGGGAGACATCGACGGATACCCTGCGTTCTTCTGGAAGTGAAGGTGATGCTGCAATGATGGTCCTGGTCACGTATGACGTGAATACCCAGGACGCCGAGGGCAGGAGACGCCTGAACAAAGTCGCAAAGGCGTGCGTCAACGTAGGGCAGAGGGTGCAGGATTCCGTGTTCGAGTGCCTGCTTGAGCCCGCTCAGTTCGCCATGCTCAAACACACGCTCAGCGACCTGATCGATCCTGATAAGGACAGCCTCAGGTTCTACTTCCTCGGAGCAAACTGGAAAGGACGAGTCGAGCATGTCGGCGCCAAGACCGCCTATGACCCAGAGGGAATCCTGACGATCTGATATTGCGTACCACGAAGCACCAATAGGAGTTGACCAGGCCGGGGCGTGAACCAAGATATGGGTGACAGGGCCCCGGAACATGCTGATCGGCTGTTGTCATGACGGAATAGGCCCTCTGGAGGTCACGACGTGGCGTCGATGCAGCCAGCGGATGGCATGAAAACGTAACGCCCAACATGACTGGACGCTCAAGACGGGGGCTTTATAGGGTGCTTTCGGTTATTCAAAGCCGAACTTATCCAGGACGCGCTGAGCATCTTCGGGAGTTGTTCTGATGGGTACGCCTGTAGGAATCATCATTTCCGCGATATTGAATATGCGGTAGAAGGCGCCGAAGAACACGATCACCTTGTCGGCATTGATCATGGCGAGTTGCCGTCGCCATCGAGTTGTGCCTGTATCAAATGACCTGCCCATAGCAACGCTGCTGCTGGCCCGGGGTCGTTCAGCCTGCGGTTGGACAGGCCAGAGCTCCTCCTTGGCATCTTCGTCTGCGTTGGCATATGCGCGGTATGCATGTACCAGAGCGAATGCGACCAGCGTAAGGTAGGTATGGGAATGCACTGCGTTCGCGGTCAGTTTGGGGAGTTCTTTGAGGCCGTATGATTGCTTGGCTTCCCGATGAGGCTTCGTTCATCATAACCATCGAACGCAGTGAATGGGTCGGTGACTGGGCCGTTGGTGAGAAACACTACCTTACCTGACAAGCCGAAGTCCACGCCGTTCCATTTGCGCACGACCACTGCATTGATGGGCTTTTAGGATTATGGTCCTTTCGATTTATGAAGTTTAGCTGGCATTGGGGAACGTATTGGTCGTAGGAGCGCAGGCCCTCGATGCCTACGACTTCGGTGACGCGTTCGGTGGCTACGCGATGTTTGCCGTATCCATTGAGGACGGTTTGCGTACGGACGCTCACGTTGCCGTGGCCTGTCCTCGCAAGGCATCTTGCGTCTTCGTATACGCGCATGTTGTCCTTTGCGGGGATGATATACTCAATGCCCAGCTCACCGATGTCATGGAGAGTTGTTCCGTCGATGAAACCGCGATCAAGGAGCACGCAGGCGATACTGGCATGAACGCCGATATTGCTCTGCGCTTGTCTGACGAGATCCATGGCGTATTTGGATTCATGCTCGTTGATCCTGACCACCTTGGCAGCCAGAGGAATGCGACCCTTGCACCAATAGGCTACGATTAGCTTGAATCCTCGCTCAAGGGTTTCTGCCTGCTGAATCTTGCCGTAACGGTCGACAACCTTGTGGGATCTAGCGACAACTCTGCACTTGTCCATGTCTTCGAAAATGGATGAACCGAATCGACCATCTCGCGATTGAACAGGGCCTCGGCCACTTTCTGGTCATCTCTGAACGAGAAGTCAAGGGTAGGGAGCATTCGTCTCTTGCCAGTTGCGCTCATTCTGGGGCCTCCCATCATCAGCGCAAAGGCGCTGGGTAGAGGATTCTCCATCAACTGCCTCAGTGTCTCTGTAAATTGCTGGAAATGTGCACTGACAAGCGCAGAGCGTCTGGAGGCCAAACGCACTCGCACCGTTCCCAGATAACTGGGCCGCTATATCGACGGACGAGAGAGGGAATCCTGATCACGTGACGAAACCCTGGGAAAAGATAGTATGATGGCGGGAGACCTGATCATCTTGCGCGAACCCCAAGTGATCCCCATTTCCCCAGGAGGTTCGCGCAAGCACTGTAGCTGCGGCTTTAGAGGTGATAGCATAGACTACGACGGTGGTGTAGACTGTAGCGGACTGGGTTCGCGCAAAGTCCATCTGAGACCGAGTTAAACCACCCGATTTTCATGGAACTGTCGCGCCCCGTGCGGGCGCGTGGATTGAAACACGTCAGCGACAATCTCACTAGGGAATGCCACCAAGTCGCGCCCCGTGCGGGCGCGTGGATTGAAACCGCTGCCTTGTCACCGGTATCGGCTGCACCCTTTAGTCGCGCCCCGTGCGGGCGCGTGGATTGAAACCAGTATGTCCTCGCTCATATGGCCAGCGCTCCCGGTCGCGCCCCGTGCGGGCGCGTGGATTGAAACTCTCGATCTCGCTCAGAAACCGCGCAGGCAGAATGTCGCGCCCCGTGCGGGCGCGTGGATTGAAACTCCAATTTGCTTGCATGGGCTATGTCGCCCGCCTGTCGCGCCCCGTGCGGGCGCGTGGATTGAAACTCCAAAACAATCTTGGCATAGTCCTCCCAGTGCAAGTCGCGCCCCGTGCGGGCGCGTGGATTGAAACTCTATGATCAGCGCGGGCACGCCCTTCCCGCCGCGTCGCGCCCCGTGCGGGCGAGTGGATTGAAACTATTATGGGGAGGTATGAATTTGGCTAAGATGCGTCGC
>JAYFQW010000013.1 GCA_034926675.1 Clostridia bacterium
AGCAGGATGTGCAGGTGTGCAACTATGCCGACATGTGGTGTGAAGGCGACGAAGGCGACAGCCGATCGGAACTAGATTTGGACCTTCTTGCGAGCCTTGCTGCAAGCGTGGAGCATGCCGATGACGATCCGGCAGCGAGGATCAGGCAGTTGCTCGAAGGCGAGCTCGGTGTCGACAACCCTGCCTACGAATTCGCGCGCCTGATGGGGCTTGCCAACTACGAGTGGACTTCGCACATGTACATGGCGGGCGACTACGACGAAGAGTCGTTTCCTGGGGTAGTGCAGGTAAACTAGCGGGTTCCAGCCCTTGTAGAAACGCAGGAGGAGTTCCCAGGATTCGTGTGGGACTCGCGGAACCAGGCGCCGTTTCACACGCAGTTCTTTTCCTGGCTGAACCAGCATCCTGAGGAACGCGAAAGAGTATGGGGCCCACCGGATTGGTCGCTGAAGCTGAGATTAAGCGAGCGCATTCAATGGCTGACTGTCGCCCAAGGTGCTCTCGGCATCGCTCAAGGCGCGGCTGAGTTCGGAGCCGGATGCCTCCTGCTGACCTCCCCTGTGACCAGCGCTATCTCCGCTTTGTTTGCACTTTCATTGCTCGATGGCGGCGTGTGGTCATTCACGACAGGAATTCATGATGCAGCGGCTGGTTCCCTTGCACGGCCCAGTCTGGACGAGCAACTGAGTGCTTCCGTTGGAGGTGGACTCGGTCTGACACTAGGTCAGGCGCCCGATTCGACGCCGAAGTGGATCTTGCTGACGCTGATGAGAGTGAATGGCGAGCTTGCCAAGGAGCGTGCGACCCAATGAACGATGAACGTGAGCTTGCTGGACCGCTGAGAAACTTGTTCGCAAAGCTGCTGGATGCTACGGTCGCAGCTTTTCTGATCGCGACTGCCGTAACTGGCGTCTCCGGGTCTGTGTACCCTCTTCTGCGCCATGTCAAGTTGTGGACTAGAGCAGTTCCTATTGTCAACATGCTGCTGCAATTCGGCTTCTACGTACATAACGGGAGACGAACACTTGGCGACGCGCTCGTGCGGATCGATATTGTCGCCGACGATCAGAAATCCAGTTGGCGGCGAGCGGCATTCTTGCGAGCCGTGTGCGCCAGTCTCATGTTCAGCCCCCATTGGCCGCTCAGCATTGGGGCTGTGCCTCTATGGGCATTCACGCTGTATTCGCTGATCACGGGGAGATGCGAGCCTGGTAAGGAGACTGCGTGGGATTACGCTTCACGGACCACGGCTTTGGTGAATACAGTGCATCATCCGGGAAGGGCCGAGTAACCTGGTATACACTTGACGTTTCGTCACGCTTGCCTGCCAATTCTACGCCGAGCATAAATGTGGACCAGCAGCCTAGCTGAGGGCATTCTACTCGGATGGGTCATCGAGAATGCGGTACATGGTCGCCGTGGAAGAGATCTAGCTTTGGTAGGCACATTTGGAGTTGGCGCAGCGGTGCTTTTACTTTTCGATGTAAGTAAACGCCACTCCCTTGCTCTGAGTTTCCTCGTGCAAGGAGTCTTGTTGTTTTACACCCGTGAAGGATTCGCACTGGTCTTCCGACGCATCAAGTCTGCTATACAGGACTGGCTATCAGGGCTGAAACGTTGATCTGTGTCGAGCGATCAACATGCGGAGTCAGCCTCGCGCTACGAGGCAACCATTCCTGCAGGGTGGGCCTTGTCTACCAGACGCCAGGGGAGCCACGTAGGTAAGGCAATACGTCTCCCCTGGCAATCATAGTCATGAGTATGCCTGAATAGCTGAGGCAGCGCGGCATACGCCCGTGGCGCGCACTGGCAGTTGATCTCCAGAACCGACGAAACCGCGAGGACCGACTACGCATGCAGCGCCCAGCGCTGCGTACATCGGGTTCGGGTTCTTCCAGATCTGCGCAGCCATTGGATTCGGGAGTTGGGGCGGACGCTGCTTCGGGTGGGATAGTCATAGTTGATCCCATTGGTCCAATACCCGAGGATCCCCCTCCCCCGCCCCCGCCTCCGCCTGCGCCGGAGTATGACAGGACTGTCACATGCTATCTCGTCCTGAACGGAGAATACCTGGCCACGATGGTACAGGAGAACTCGGATCCTGCTCAGACCTACTTCCTGCACACCGACATGGTGGGCTCCATAAGAGCGATCACGAACTCCGCGGGCCAGGTGGTGGCGAGATTCGAGTACGAGCCGTTCGGGTTGCTTACGATGTCCACCGGCTCGATGGCCGCCGGAGCGCACAGGTTCACCGGCAAGCCCGGAGGATGGCGCTACGCGACTCTACTACTTCGGAGCGAGGCACTACGACCCCGGCGTCAGAAGATTCCTATCCAGGGACCCAATATGCTATGGGTCAAACTGGTACTCATATTGTGACCCTAACCCTCTCGCGTACTATGACCCTAACGGATTGCGGGAAGAGCCTGGAACCGGCTCAGGCGTCATACAGTCCGAACAGGAAGCTATCTGTTGCGGACCCTAGAGTAGAGTTAGCCGTGGGTGCAAACAAGCACATGAGCGCTGGTGCATTGTGGGATCTGCGCGAAGACGGAGGAGTATCGTGGGCAGGGTTAGCACTCCATGTAGGCCCTGGCTATGGTCTGCCTGTCAACCTGACCATTCCAATACCCAAGCACGCGCCTCAGTTTAGTGGGAGGTTCTAGGTAGCACAAGGAGCTGACACAAGTTGAGTGCAGGGGTGACCGTGGTCATACTAGCCAGTGCGGGTATTGTGCTGGGTACGCTTCAGATCCTCGGGTCGATCCGCAGCTGGAGAGCATTTGTTGATCCGCCCACTGAGTGGGACCGGTTCTGGCCTCAATCACTTCTGAAGAGAACACTGGGCTCGGAGATACTGCTACCGTACAACTACGTCACTGGCATCGTGATGATTACGGTGGCCATTGGCCTCTTGGTAGCCCTGGCACGAGGGAAGATCGAATAGGTGAGCGCGGGCGCCGTGACAGCAGCCGGGTGCGAAACAACCTCCACAACCATGCACTGAGGAAACGGCACAGTGTACGAGGCCCGGAAGACTCGTCGGCAGGAGCACGCACAGCAAGGCGCTGTTGGGATCCTGGCAGTGGGCGAGCCTGACATCCCTCCCGGAGGGGCAGTTTCCTTATCTCCTGATCCGGAGCCAGGAGATCCTCCCCCGCCTCCGCCTGCGCCTGCGCCGGAGTATGACATAACCGTCACCTGCTATCTCGTCCTGAACGGAAAATACCTGGCCAAGATGGTACAGGAGAACTCGGATCCTGCTCAGACCTACTTCCTGCACACCGACATGGTGGGCTCCACAAGAGCGATCACAGACTCCGCGGGCCAGGTCGTGGCGAGGTTCGAGTACGAGCCGTTCGGTCTGCTTACGATGTCGACCGGCCCGATGGCTTCCGGGGCGCACAGGTTCACCGGCAAGCCCGAGGACGGCGCTACGGGACTCTACTACTTCGGGGCGAGGCACTACGACCCCGAGATTGGGAGGTTCATCAGCAGAGACCCTGCTACAGATGGGCCAAACCTGTACGGGTACTGTAGGAGCAACCCCCTGAGGTACATGGATCCTACTGGGACCTGGGCCATTGGCGTTGGCCTCGGAGGGTCTGCTGCGCTCGCTCTGAGACTATCCTGCCAGGTTCTTTTGGTGTTCGATGGTGCGGGCAACACTGGAGTACTCATCGCAGGCGCCGGAGGAGGCGGAACGCCGACGGTTGGGGTAGTTGGCCAGTTCCTGTTCACCAGCGCCGAGACGATTTTCGACATGAGGAATTCTGCGGCAAGCGTTGGAGGGAGCGCATACGTAGTACCCGGCGTTTCCGTAGGGGTGGACGTTGTACTGACCGATTCGTGGAAGGGCGTTTCAATAGGAGTAGGCCCCATCGCCACCCTGTGGGCAGAGGGGCATGGAGAATACTCGAGCTCCCTAGTGTGGGGCGGAAAACTGTTCAAGTCTCTTGCCGAACGGGTGAAGCAGCTGGTCAAGCGCGCATATTGGCAGCTGCCGGTAGACGTGCGGAAGATGATCATCAGAGAGCTGAACCTATCAGCGGACGATCGCCTGGAGATGTTTGGGCCTCCGCCGCGGCAGGCCGGTGCCAGAGGCTGCTATGACCTTCCCTACTAGGCGCAGCTGATACTTCGTGAGTAACGAAAGCAATTGAGACGATCGGCAGGACGGTGTCGCGCGAATCAGAGTCGATATCCTGCACGATAACTGGGGGGTGGACACCATGATACGGTTTCGACTAACTGGCGTGAATCTGCTTCTTATGCGGAGGCTTTGGGCAAGACTCCTGGGGAACGTAGCTCTTTCCCTCGCAATCGGATATACGCCGCTTTCTGGCGTCACTGCTCCAGTCGCCATCATCATCGCAGGATTCGCTTTCAGGAGTACCGCGAGAGACGTGGAAGCGCACAGAGAGGAGATAATGGAGGACCTGGGGAGGCTCCATCAGGGTGACCGAGCCGCGGTTGATCGCGACATGGAGATGGTTCGCCATTTCTCGATCCCCGCCGTCATTGTTATGAGCCTAGGTCTGGTGTTTGCTGGGCTGGTCTGGTTCCTGACAAGCATCTCGACGGTTGCGAGCTGGGATGACTACCGCACTCAGGCCTCCGCAGCGACTGTGTTCCTAGCATGTGTCATGTACTATCTTCCTGACGCATGGGAATCGCGGCTGGTTCCCCGGAATGCTGCCGTACCGCGCACGTGGCGAGCGGTATATTCATGGTCTTGCGTGGGTTTGATACTTGTTGGGCTATCCTTTCTGCTTGCTGCAAGGGCAGCCTAGTACCTATTCCCTTGAGCGCGGGCTGGTCAGGCTCCGGGACCGTACGGCACCAGCATTCACCGGTCAACTACCTGACAGCCCGCGGCGCTGCGGCTTACGCCTGGGGGCCATATGGGCAGTTGATCTCCAAGACCGACGAAGCGGCGACGATCAACTACGAGTACAGCGCCCAACGCCTGATGAACGCGGTGAAGGTTGGCGGGGCGACTGCGGCGAATTACCAGTACGACGCGCTCGGCCGGAGAGTGAAGGCGGTCGAGGGCGAAACGACAATCGTAACCTTGCACTCCGGAAACGACATAGTGTACGAGGTTCGGAAGGCCCGCCGGCAGGAGCAGGCGCAG
>JAYFQW010000014.1 GCA_034926675.1 Clostridia bacterium
GCTTCCTGAGAGCAATTCTATCTGTTTGACCTGGCTCTCCTTAACCGTGGTAGGATACTGCAACGTATACATGTGATAATCGAAGAACGGCTTCTCCTCGAAAGGCGCTGGCGCCTCGGCCAAGGTCATTTTCGCCCCACCGGCTCGATCAAGCGCGTAGTTCATCTCCTCATGCACCTGATTCACATCGCCTGCCACCAGCTTAAGCTTGGCATCCTTGAATGTAGCGCCGGATTCGTTCGTAATGGTGACCCATCCGGTTATGTCAAGCTTGTCGTCGTTCGGCCCGATCACCGCAACATAATCCGCCGACCATGAGAGACCGCCGGTAAGGTATGTGACAAGGCAGTCGTGGGTCGTCGCGCCGGATGTGTTTGAAATCAGCCACGCCAAGGTCGGCCTTGTTATCAGGCCTTCTGGGAGGCTCGGGTACTTCACAGATTGGATATCGCCAAGGTGGACTGTGTAGATCTCCCCTGAGCCATTGGGCCCCGCGGACATCACTATGTTTGCAGGGGATGAACCCTTGGCGCCACTCAGGAGGCAGCCTGTGTAGGCCTGCCCTCCGCGGGTCGTGACTGTGATGCGCTCTCCAATGAACTTCTGAAGGAGCTTTGCATCTTCTACAAGGTCATACTCGTAGTTCTGCTCGCGCACCGATACTGCCCTAGGCGATGTGAGCGAGAGGAAACTGACTGTTGTCGGGTTGATGCGCGCGGAAATATCGGGGAAGAGCAGTGTGGACACGCCCTCTGGGATCTGAAGTGGCCGCTTCTCCTTGACGAGGGCCAGGTCTGCGTTGTAGATCGTGATCTCCACAGAACGCTCATCTCCCTTCGGCGCGCCGGCGGTATGGGGCGCAGTTGCAAACGACAGCGCTCCAATGAGCACAACGGCGCAGGCTGTGATCATCATCAGTGTTCCTCGGCGGCGGGTCATCTTAATTCCTCCTACACAATGCGACACTTGTGTGCGTCTGGATGCCTTGATCTTGCAGTAACAAAGACGACGCCGCCGCGGACTTTGTTCCAACGCGGCGGCATGATTGATGGCGATTTCGAGTATCTCTACATCTTCAGGAACTTGGAGAGCAATACCTGTGCAGCTTCCAGCTCGGCGTAGCTCCTTGCCGCCTGCCAGTCACGGGCCATCACTGCGGCGATGAGATCGGAGGATACGCCAAGCTCCTCGCTTAGGGCCTGCGCCAGCCGCTTCTGAGCCAGGTCCGGCAGGAGAGACCACTGCTGTGAGAGCACTGCGCCCACTTCCGTCTCAGTTAGGCCCATGTCCATCAGGCGCTGGGTGAGAGCGGGGCTCATACCCGCCCTGGCTTCGTCCCACTTTCCGCGGGATATGGCGTCTACCTGGTCCGGGGTTATTACCCCGTGGGTGAGCGCGCTCACCTTACGCGTGATGTCTTCCTTAGTCACCACGCCCTCAGCCTTGATGAACCTGGCCGAGCCGTAGCTGGTTCCAACCACGTAGACGGAGTCGTTTGATCTGACCGAATCGAGGGTAGAGGCCACTCCGTTCCTATATAGGAGAGTATCGGCGCCTACCTGCACCACCTGGGTGCTCCCGGCCACGTTTTTCAGGGTTATCGTCTCCGACATGGCGCTAACCTGTGTAACCGTTCCTCGAGCGAACTGAGCGTCGGAGAGGGCCTTCACCATGAAGGCGGTTTCCGCCCTGGTTGCCGCGCGTTCAGGCTCGAACACCATCCCGAAATGGAGTGGGATCGTATCAAGGCGCCTCGCTATCTCCACGAACCTGAACGCCCAGTGGGATGCGTCTACATCTCTGAAACTCGGAGTCCACGCCTGGGCGTCGGTCGCGCCCATGTCGCCTAGCTGTGCCACTCGTGCGAGCATTGCGGTCATCTCAGCCCTGGTGACGTTCGTGTCTGGGCGGAATGTGCTGTCCGGATAGCCGGTGACTACCTTTGCGGCGTCGAGAGCCGATACGAACGGCTCTGCCCAGTGCCCATCCATGTCGCAAAACTTCGTGTCCATGGTGGGGGCGTAGCCGAAGGCCCTCGCGACCACCTTCGCGAGTTCCGCTCGAGTTATGAGGTTTTCGGGCTGGAATGTCTGATCCGGATACCCCTCCAGCACTCCCATCTTGGCGAGGGAGGTGATGGCGCCCTCAGCCCAATGGCCCGCCACATCCTTCAGGACGGGGGGGGCCGCGCAGATACGCCCTGGCAATGCGCACACTGACACAGCGGCCAGAACGGTAAGAATGGCTATGGCAAGTTTCCTCGAAGCCATATGCAGTTCTCCCTTCATCGCAGCTTACAAGGTGTATGGTGTGTTTCGCCATACATCTGGCGGCGCCTCTAAGCAAGTGATGGAGATCCCGGTCGTTGCAGGTATTGGAGCACCTGTCGTGGAAGAATAACATGAAATTGCATTGAGAGGAAGAAAGCCTTTGCCCGGTACAAGAGGACGAAAGATCCTGATCATAGACGGCCACTCCCTGGCCCACAGGGCGTATCACGCCCTCCCTCCTACGCTTACGCGCGCCGATGGCACGCCGACGAATGCAGTATTGGGTTTCTGCAACATGGTTCTGAAACTCCTGGAATCTGAGAAGCCCGACGCAGGTGTATGCGCATTCGATAGGCCTGCGCCCACCTTCAGGCATAAGGAGTATGAGCAGTACAAGGCCACCCGAAAACCAATGGAGGATTCCTTGAAGGTGCAGATCCCAATAGTGCGCGAGGCTGCGCAAGCATTGGGGCTCACAGTTTCCGAGCTTGACGGATGGGAAGCGGACGACGTGATCGGCACGGTCTCCCGTCTTGCCGAGGAGGCAGGCGACCAGGCGGTCATAGTGACCGGCGACAAGGACGCTCTGCAGCTTGTGTCCGACAATGTCAGGGTAGTGTTGACGAAGAAAGGGATCTCCGAGTTTGAGGAGTACGGCCCCAGCGAAGTGCGAGCCAGATTCGGGTTCGGGCCTGAGAAGATCCCCGATTTCAAGGGGCTCATGGGTGATCCTTCCGATAATATCCCGGGAGTGCCCGGGGTGGGTGAGAAGACCGCCATGCGGCTTGTCTCACAGATGGGAACGGTTGAGGAGATCCTGGCGCACGTCCACGAGATCAAGCAGGAGAAGCTCAAGAACACCCTTCTTGAGAATGCCGACGTGGCCCTGGCCAGCAAGCGCTTGGCCACGATTGACCGGGATGCTCCTGTGAACGTGGATCTCGGGGAGTGCTGCGTGCTGAGGCGTGATGCGAACCAGCTTGCCAGCTTCCTGCGCAAGCAGGATTTCCGCACTCTGCTCGCGAGGCTGCGACTTACCTCCCAACCGGGCCTGTTTCCCGCAGGCGGCGCAGGAGCAGGATCGGGGGAGCCGTCTGGGGCAGGCGGTCGACTGCCCGGGTTTTACGGGGCGGAGCAGGATGAGCCTGCGGTTTCTGTAGGGGGCGGGGGCACAGGCGCAGGAGCAGGCCCGCAGTCAGCGGAAGGGCGTCCGGTGGAGATCGTGTCGACGGCAGACGGCATTACGGCCCTGGCTGCCGCACTAAGGGCGGAAGGCAGATTCGCCTTCGATGTGGTGAGGACGGGGTTGCGGCCTATCACATCCAGGGTGGAGGGCCTTGCATTCCAAGCTGCGGGGATCTCCGCCTATGTTCCAGTTGGCGACGGCGATGGGCGAGTTTCGCCTGCCGCTGCGTCGGAGGCCTTCGGGATAGTGTTCGGAGACGGTTCCGTGGAGAAGCTGTGCCATGACGCCAAGGAGAAGACGATTCTCCTTTCCCGGATGGGATGCGCTCTCAGAGGCGTTGCGTTCGATAGCATGATCGCCTCGTACCTTGCAGATCCGGGCGCCCCCAATGCAGAGCTGTGCGATGTGGCTGAGAGATGGGTGGGCGTAAGCGTACCGCAAGTTCATAGTTACGTGGAAGCAGAGGCCAAGCGGGTTCGGGATCCTCAGTTCTGCCCGGGCCCAGAGATCCTCGCCCAGATGTCGTGCTCATGCCTTGGCGTGATGCCCGAGCTCGAGGCCGCGCTTCTTGCTGCACTGTCGTCATATGGAATGGAGAAGCTCTACCGTGAGGTCGAGATTCCTCTAGTTGGCGTTCTTGCCGACATGGAGATGACAGGCATCAGAATCGACTCCGATCGGCTTCGGGAGCTTTCGGGGGAGATGCAGGATACCCTCGCATGTCTTGCCGGGGAGATCTACAGCATGGCTGGAGAGGAGTTCAACATCAACTCCACGAAGCAGCTCGGCCATGTGCTCTTTGAGAAGCTGGGCCTTGCTCCGCTGAAGAAGACGAAGACCGGGTACTCCACAGACGCCGAAGTGCTTGAGGCCCTCTCGGGGCAGCACGAGATTTTGCGCAAGCTCCTCGACTATCGGACAGTATCCAAGCTGAAATCCACGTATGTGGACGCTCTTCCGGAACTAGTGAACCCCGGAACTGGCCGGATACACACGAGCTTCAACCAGACTGTGACTGCGACCGGGAGGCTGTCGAGCACAGACCCGAACCTCCAGAACATCCCGGTGAGGACTGAAGAAGGACGCAAGATCCGCGGGGTGTTCATCCCAGGGCATGATGGCTGGGTTCTCGTAAGTGCTGACTACTCGCAGATAGAACTGAGAGTCCTGGCCCACATGTCTCAGGATCATGTTCTCATTGAGTCGTTCCTTGCAGATGAGGACATCCACCGGCGGACAGCAGCTGAAGTCTTCGGAGTGCCATTTGATGACGTTACACCGGAGATGCGTTCACGCGCAAAGGCCGTCAACTTCGGGATCGTCTATGGGATTAGCGACTATGGGCTCTCCAAGAACATAGGAGTTTCGCCTCGAGAAGCGAAGGAGTTCATAGAGAGGTACTTCACAAGGTACCGTGGAGTGCGAAACTACATGGACTCCATAGTCGCCCAGGCGAAAATGGATGGATACGTCACGACACTCATGAACCGCAGACGATGCCTTCCGGAGCTCACGAGTCCATCGATGGCTGTTCGAAAATTCGCTGAGAGGGTCGCAATGAACACTCCAATCCAGGGAACGGCGGCCGACATCATTAAACGCGCAATGGTGAATGTACACGCAAGAATTGCTGATGAAAAGCCGGAGGCGCGTCTTCTTCTGCAGGTCCATGACGAGCTGGTGCTCGAGGCGCGTGCCTGCGAGGCTCAAGAGGTCGCCGATATCGTGAGAGAGGAAATGAGCAGCGCAATGCAGCTTTCAGTGCCCCTTCGGGTGGACGTGTCGTGGGGCCGCACCTGGGTTGAGGCGAAATAGGCCCTGCGCTGGAGCAAAAAATGTTGGAGACTGTTTCCGCACCTTGAAGGATTTGCGGGAACCGTGTAGAATTAAGCAGCCGAACAGGCCAAGCTGCCGCCACGGCCTGTTTCTACCAGCGTTTTAAGATTTGCAGAGTTACCACTATTCGGTCCTGATAGCCAGAAAGGAGGTGCACCCCCGGTTGCTTCCAGGATCGAGTCTATAGCGGTCGGATCGTGGCACACACGGCAGAACCGCAACACGCCGAACCGAAGCCCGAAGCAACGGGAGGCCGTGAGGAAACATGGACACTCCGATACCTCCCCCGCAATACGGCCGAGCAGAGGCGTGAACCAAACTAACAAAACCGTAAGGGGGACGCTTCATGAAGAAGAATCTAATCCTCGTCCTCGCCACCATCGCGTTGGTGGCCATGGCGATCCCGGCGTCTGCCGCTACCCTCACGCTGAGCGGCAAGTACACCGCCGATTTCACCTATGACTGGACGACCGCCAACACCGAGTTCTGGTCGCCTACTACCCTCGCTGGTGCGAGCAAGCTCGCTCTGAACCTCACCTTCAAAGAGGGCGACGCAATCACCGCATACCTGCCCCTGACTGTCAAGCCGTTCATCGGCGCGTTCGCTCCGACAGTTGGCAGCTGGTATTTCGCCTACGACGCGGCTCCAGCCAAGTTCTGGGTGAGCAAGGGCGATTCGTACAACGCCAAGAAGTTCGCATCTCTCGGCGATCCTCTGGGAATCGCTGCTAAGCTCTATAACGGGCCGACAGTCGTCGGAAACGTCAGCGGATCGCTCTGCGGCGTGGGCTTCAATGTGTACGCAGCAGATCTGGGTTCGCATACCAACGCTTTGGGGACCTGGAACGATGGCAACGCCGTTCTCAGCAGGTTGACTTACGGACTCCCTGCCGGGTTCACCCTCGGCGTAGTCAGTACGTTCAACGATGGCGTCCAGCTCACTAGTGGTGATCCCGCCGTTACTGAGCCAATGATGGACGACATCACCGCCGGAGTCGACGTAACCGGGAAGCTGCCCGTGGTCGGTGGAAACCTGACCCTCGCCGGCGCCGGATTCTGGCGCTTCGATGAGGGCACGAAGAAGTTCGTGGCTGGCGGGGACAATCCGTACGCAATGCTCGCCAAGGTTGAGGATCTGACCCTTGGCCCCGTGACCGCAAAGCTGTCCTACACCTCGGTTGGTGACGACTTCGTTGCGTTCTTCAAGAGCACCAGCACCACCACAGTGCCGCTTCTTACGAAGTACGCCGAGGCAGCGGCAGTGGAAGCCGAAGTTAAGGCCACCCTTCCCGTCGTGATCCCCGTGAACCTTACCATCGGCGACACCCTGTGGATGAAGTCGAACGGCAACAAGCCAGTATACAATGAGACCACTGGCAAGGTCGAAGTGGATCCGATAAAGGACCTCAAGGTTACCGTGTCTGGCGCGTACAAGGCTGATCTCGACGATGATGCCGCTACCGACTTGGTCGGGTACAAGGTCCGCGGCGATGTGTCCTACAAGGCATTCGGACTTGAGCTCAAGCCGTACGTCTACTACCTGAACAATAGCTATGCAACTCCTGGAGTGCATGGCACAGCGACCAAGCCTGCCGACACCGTGTTCGGCGCCGACCTCACCGGAAGCCCCATCGGCGGCCTCGAGGTAACGCTTGGCGGCAGCTACGAGCTGGAGCTCAAGGCTGCGGACCTCAAAGCGTGGGGAATCTACACCACCGAGTTTGCTCCTGCGGTCGTTAAGAGCGCAATCACCAAGGTAGCTGCGTTTGCGTCCTTCAACAAGGTAGACGCGGCTGATGCGACCACCAACCTCTACGCCTTCGCAGGCAGCACCGTGGTTGTGAATGACAAGCTCGACGGCAAGGTCGGCCTGCTCACCAAGGATGCGGCTAACAAGATCGTCGCAAGCGCTACTCTCAACTACAAGATCAGCGATAAGCTAGCTGCGTTCGGAACCTACACCTACCGCCAGAACGCCATCGCTCCCGACGCGGATCACGCCGACGAGTGGAGGCCTCTCGGCAATAACCACTGGGTGAAGGCTGGAGTCACGGGCACCGTCGGCGCCAGCACCATCAGCGTGGCCTATGGCAAGAACGGCTTGGCCGACGCTGATGACGAGGGATTCCACGCAGGCAAGCCCTGGGCTTACCTCCGGAATACCCCTGACTTCATGAACTGGCAGCTCTGGACGGTCAACCTCGCGGTTCCGTTCTAAGCTAATCCGATCTGGAGGACCCCCGGACGTTCCGGGGGTCCTTTTCCGTCTCCGGACCGTATACTGTGTCTGGCCGCGGGCAGGCGTGCCCAGGGATCCGGCAAGTTGGCCTCCTGCGGCTGGGACGAAGCAGTGGGGATTATCGAGCTTCTGGCGCTTGCGCTCGCCCTGAGTATCGACTCGCTTGGGGCGGGAATCGTGTATGGGCTGCGGAGGATTCGGGTTCCATTTGCGGCGATTCTCACGGTAAGCATGGCTTCTGCGGTGGGGGCAGGGCTTTCGGTGGCCTTTGGCGCTGCAATGGGAGGTGCGGTGGGAGCAGGAGCGGCGAGGGTGATCGGTGGAATCATACTGTTGGCGATGGGAGCATGGATGGCCTGGGAGGGGGCGAAAACTGAGGCCCGGGGCAGAGAAAGGCAACGCCCGACTGATGGGCTGGGCACGGGGAATATGATACTGTCGTTGAAGGTGCGGCCCATCGGAGTCGTGATCCAGGTGATGCGTGACCCGGAGACTGCGGATTTCGACCGTTCTGGTTCGATCTCGTATGGCGAGGCGCTTCTTCTCGGCGTTGCTCTGGCTCTGGATGGGGTGGGGAGCGGCTTCGGCGCGGGGATGAGTGGGGCGTCCTGGGCACTGACCTCGGCGACGGTGGGGTGCGGGACCTTTGCGTGTTTGCGACTGGGCATGAAGCTCGGCGGGCGTGCGCCTGACGGATGGGGCGGAAAATGGATCAGAGTATGCCCGGGGTTGCTTCTCATGCTGATCGGGCTGTGCTCCATGGCGTAGTGGGAGGAGTTGGTCGCCTTTTGCGGGGAGGAGAAGCATCGCCGACGGGGAATATGCAGTGACGTGTCTCACAGCTTGGGGGTCCGATGGTATGATAGTGCTTGGGCTTACGGGGCAGAGTGGAACTGGGAAGAGTACGATTGCTGCGATGCTTGCGGCGAAAGGCGCGGCGTGCATCGACATGGATAAGGTTGCCCGAGAGCTGGTGCAAGTTGGGTCGAGTGTGCTGCGTGAGATCGAGCGGGAGTTCGGCCCTGAATTCATAAGGGCAGACGGCAGCCTCGACAGGCGAAGCCTCGGAAGGCTTGTCTTCTCCAACTCTCGAAATCTTGCTGCCCTCAACAGGATCACCCATCCTGAACTCGTGCGCCGAACGCGGGCGTGGCTTGATCATCTTTCGAGCGAACCATCGCCTCCCGAAGTTGCGGTTATCGATGCAGCTGTGCTCTTCGAGTCTGGCCTTTTCGAGCTGGCGGATCTTGTGGCAGTGGTTGTTGCGAATGCGGATGTGCAGGCAAGCCGGATTGCGGCAAGGGATGGGATACCGCTTGCAGACGCACTGGCGAGGGTGCATGCCCAGCGGCCGATGGAGGAGATGCTCGCTCGAGCGGACTGCGTTATTCGAACTGACTGTCCACTGGACGCTACGGCTCGTCAGGTAGACGACATGTGGGCCAGACTGGTTGCGCGCGTCTAGCATCACTGTGTTCTGATAAGCATAAGGGTACACATCGGAGTTGGTTGAATGGCCATGTACATCAGGAGGATGGTCCGCATTGCAGCAGCGACTATCATCATCGGCGCCCTGTCGGCTATCATCGTGAACGCGCCCTGGTTCAGGCGTATGGCATATCCCATCCACTACCAGGGTCCGATTGCAGCCTACGCCCGCGCAAATCAAGTTGACCCGTTCCTGATCGCAGCCATAATCAAGGTTGAGAGCAGGTACAACGCGAAAGCCACTTCACACAGGGGCGCGCGTGGGCTCATGCAGATCATGCCGCAAACGGGGGAGTGGGCGGCCGGGCGCCTGGGGTTGACTGGATACACTGCGGATGCTCTCTTCGACCCGGATACGAACATCGCAATCGGATCGTGGTACGTGAGCCAGCTGCTGAAACAGGCAGACGGCAACCTTACAACGGCGCTTGCTGCCTACAATGGAGGGCCGACGCACGTGGAGCGTTGGATATCCGATGGAATCTGGTCTGGGGAAGCTCACGATGCGGAGAGCATTCCGTTCCCGGAGACCGCGCGCTATGTGACGAAGGTGATGAAGGCGCACCAGGCCTACATCAAGGCCTACGGCGGTCGGTGGCCGGGCGATGTGGCGAACCTCGGCTCATAGTGGCCTCAGTGTGGTATAATCAGCCCATAGAAGGCTTGAACTGGGAGGTGCGCGGGGTTATGGATGCTCAAGGCAAGCTCAGCAACATGTCGCAGGTTAAGAAGTTTACGGTAGACCCCGATCGAAGGCTGTTTTCAGCCACCCACGATGAGATAATCCTGGGGTACACAACAGATGTGTACTTCGTCAAGACTAGGCAGATACTCGACTCGATGGGCCTTGCTGATACCCGCGTTACTGCGGAAGTATTTCCGCGTAGGCCCGGGGTCATGTGCGGCGCTGTGGAGTGCCTCGGACTCCTGCGGGATCTCGATGTGGAAGTGTGGACAATCCCTGAGGGCGAGACGTTCAGCCCTCGGGACACTGTGATGCGGATAATCGGCAAGTACTCGGAGTTCGGCATATACGAGACAGGCCTTCTGGGGATCCTGGCGAGCTCATGCGCGTGGGCCATGGCTGCGCGGGAAATGCGGGCGGCTGCTGGGGACAAGCCGTTCATCTCATTCGGGGCGAGGCATGTTCATCCTGCTGTTGCTCCAGTCATGGAACGGGCAGCTGTCGTTGGCGGGGCCGACGGCGCCAGCTGCATCCTGGCGGCCAAAATCGCAGGGGTGGAGCCCAGGGGAACGGTGCCTCACGCTGTGTTCCTCATCGCCGGAGACACTGTGAAGGTGGCAAAGGCATACGACCGGGAAATGGCGCCTGAGGAGGCCAGGATCATCCTGGTGGACACGTTCAAGGATGAGGCCGAGGAGTCTCTCCGGACCGCGGAGGCGCTTGGCCAACGGCTGGCAGGCGTGAGGCTGGATACTCCCGGAGAGCGCGGAGGGGTCAGTCCGGAGCTCGTTCGAGAGGTGCGAGCCCGCCTTGACCAGGCCGGGTTCTCGTATGTCAAGATATTCGTTTCCGGCGGACTAACCCCGGAGCGGCTTGCGCTGCTTTCCGAGGCTGGGGCGGATTCCTTCGGAGTCGGAAGCTACATATCAGGCGCATCGCCGATCGACATGACCATGGACATCAAGGAGATCGAGGGCCGGGCAATTGCCAAGAGAGGCCGGATCCCAGGGCGGATAGAGAATCCAAAGCTTGTAAGGGTCAAGTAGGCTTGAACCGAAACGTCCCTTGACACCCGATGGGAGCGGTCGTATAATCACTGATGTAAGCGCCTTGAGCGCGAATATGGCAAGTGCCCGGGTGGCGGAATTGGCAGACGCGCACGTTTGAGGGGCGTGTGGGCAACCATACGAGTTCAAATCTCGTCCCGGGCACCATTCTTTTGTACTTTTGTGCCTTTCGGTTTCTCTGTTGAGGAGTGGCCGGGAGGCATTTTCGTTGTACGGAAGGCTCTCGTGGCTGGTCACAGGGCGCTGCCGCTCATATCGCGCACGTTCGGCGGCAATGTGATGCTCGCGCTCGTTGCGCCGCATATCGTAACGTGTGGATCCGAAATCTCCAAGGGCGAGGTTGGTGATCTTGATGAGAATCGGGTTGGCGCTCGGTTCCGGCGGCCTGAGAGGCGCTGCACACATAGGCGTGCTGTCGGAGCTCGATCGGGCGGGCATCAACATCGATATGATCGCGGGCACAAGCGCTGGAAGCGTGATAGCAGTCATGTATGCGCGTGGCATGACTGCCGAGCAGATAGAGGAGCGCGCATTGACGCTTGCCGCACGGGACATAATCGACCCGACAGGGTCTACGCTCATGTATCTGATTGCTCCGACGTTTCTCTTCTTTCTCGGGTGGCGCAGGCTGCTGCCGAAGGGCATCCTCCGAGGAACGAAACTTGAGGCATTCATAAGGCGCGAGCTCGGCGAGATCAAGATGAGCGATCTCAAGATCCCGTGCGCTGTCGTGTCGGTCGACATCCACACAGGCGACAAGATCGTGTTCACCTCGGAAGCGAGCAGAGTAAAGGCCGGGAAGCAGACCTGCTACTTCGATGAACACGTGGCCGATGCAGTCCGCGCGTCCTGCAGCATTCCAGGGGTGTTCGTGTGGAAGGAATGGCGAGGGCGGTGTCTCGTCGACGGTGCGATCAGAGAGCCTGTTCCAGCCAGGGTGCTGAAGGAGATGGGCTGTGACTACGTGATAGCTGTGGATCTGGGCTACACTGGGCAGGCCGACGAGAAGGTGGATGGACTGCCCTCCGTCGTAGCTCAGGCCCTGGATGTGTTGGGTGAAGAGGTGTCAGACTACGTCCTGGCCAACTACGCGGATATTGTGATCAAGCCGCGGCTTTACAACGTGGCGCTCACCGATACCTCCAGAATACCGGAATGCATAGACGCAGGCCGAAGGTCCGCTCAGGAGATGATCCCCGCCATACGGCGGGCCCTGCGCCGGAGGGTAATCAGCAGAATCGCCCTCCTGTGACTTGTGGTGGAGGAGCGTTCGCGGTTTCCGGCTCGGGCCGGGCCGGTCGACGCCAGGCTTCCGGCCCTCCGTAGGAAGGAAGCCTTCATGCGTTGGCGAATAATAACTAATGCGTTGACCGCACGGCCCCGCCGCCGTGCTGGTTGTTCATTCGTGAAAGGGGACGTCTCATGGAAACGAAAGAGGCTCTAATGCGACTCGCTGACGCCCGTGGGGTAACGGGTTACGAGTCCTGTGCAGGGGATGTGGCAGCATCGCTGTTCGATGGGCTCGTCGACGAGATCCGGAGAGATGCACTGGGCAGTGTGATCATGCTGAAAAGGGGCGCGGCCCCGGAACCTTCAGCTCGTCTCATGCTGGCGGCGCATGTGGACGAGATCGGCATGATCGTCTCGAGGATCGAGGAACAGGGCTTTCTCAGAGTATGGATGATGGGCGGTGTGGATCGGCGGATCCTTCCCTCCATGGAAGTGACTGTGCATGGGCGCTCCGACATTCCAGGCGTGATAGGGGCGATTCCGCCACATCTTCAGGATCCATCCGAGAAGGACAAGTCCTGGAAGTGGGAAGAACTAGCGGTTGACTGTGGGATGCCGGCGGAGAAGCTTCGGGCGATTGTGCGTGTGGGTGATGTGGTGAGCTTCGACCGCCGCTCAGTCGCACTTGCTGGCGACCGGATTGCAGGAAAATCCATGGATGACCGCGCGGGAGTCGCAGTCATGTATGAGATGGCCTGTGAGCTTCAAAGGCTGAAGCATGATTGCGATGTGTTCTTCGTGGCCACAATCCAGGAGGAAGTGGGCTATGGCGGGAGCATCACAAGCACCTACGGCATCGTGCCCGACATCGGAATCGCAATCGATGTTGGCCACGGCGCCATGCCGGGCCTTCCTGAGGACGACGTGCTTACGTTGGGCGGAGGGCCAGCCATCGGTTTTGGTCCCCACGTTCACCCCAAGGTGTTCGGCAAGCTCAAGGAGATAGCTGAGAAGCGGGGAATCCCATATCAGCTGGACGCAGACACCTCTGCTCAGGGCACCGACGCCTACGCTATGCAGATGACGCGAGCAGGAGTGGCGACTGGACTGCTGTCGATTCCCCTGCGCTACATGCATACATCAGTTGAGACACTCTCCCTCGGCGATATCACGAAATCCGGGCAGTTGCTGGCCTACTTCGCCAGCGCAGTCGACTCCCGGTTCAGGGAGGGATTGACTTGCTTCTAGCCAAGCTCTCAGAGGTTGCTGGCATTTCCGGGCAGGAGGCCGAGGTCAGAGAGGCGATACGGGCAGAGATCGCGCCATATGTGGATGAGATCACAGTGGACGCCATCGGCAACCTGGTCGCGCTGAAGCGGGGCCGCGGAACTGGCGTTTCGGGCGGGCGGCGCGTGATGCTCGCTGCTCATATGGATGAGGTTGGCCTCATGGTGAAGGGATTCGAATCCGATGGACTGCTCAGAGTGGCATCGGCAGGCGGAGTAGACCCGCGAGTGCTCGTGTCGAAGATGGTCTATGTTGGACGGGGTTCGGAGAAGCACCCTGGGGTGATTGGATCCAAGCCTATCCACTTGCTGAAGAGAGAGGACATGGACCGGGCCACCGACATCAAATCCTTGTATGTCGATATCGGAGCATCCAGCAAGGAAGAGGCGAGCAAGCTCGTGCAGATCGGGGACCCCATCTCCTTCGCGACGAAGTGCGAACCCATAGGGGAGGGTTTCATTCGGGGCAAGGCGTTTGACGATCGGGCAGGGTGCTGCGGGGTGATTGAGGCACTAAAGGCCCAGCACGACTTCGACTTGTACGGCGCGTTCACCGTTCAGGAGGAAGTTGGTCTGCGAGGCGCTGGTGTGGCGGCATTCAGGATAAAGCCAGATCTCGCCCTGGTATTGGAGGGCACGACCGCTCATGATATCCCTAAGGCCCCAGAGCACGCTTTCTCCACGGTCCCCGGGAAGGGTCCGGCGATAGTCCACAGAGACGCCTCCTGGATTGGCACAAGGTCCGTTATTGACCGCCTTGTCGCGACGGCTCAAGCCGCAGGTGTTCCATACCAGTTCAAGCGCTCCGTTACTGGCGGTACTGATGCGGGGAGAATCGGCCTCACTGAGGCAGGGATACCTGCGGCGGTGATGTCAGTGCCATGCAGGTTCATTCACTCGCCGGTCTCGGTGATGAGCATCTCCGATTTTGAGAACTATGTGAAACTCGCCGGGCTGTTCCTCGATAGTCTAGACGAAGGGGGTCTTCCGCTGTCATGAAGGATCTCATCAAGAAACTCACTGAGGCATACGGCCCGTCCGGGTCGGAGAGCCAGATAATGGCGACCATCAAGGCCGAGGTCGAGCAGTATGTCGACGATATTCGCCTTGATGCGCTCGGCAGCCTGATCTGCCGAGTTGACCCCAAGTTGCCCGCGCCTGGGGTGGCGCCCAAGAGGATAATGGTGGATGCGCATATGGACGAGATCGGGGTGGTGGCGTCCTACATAGATGACAAGGGTTTCATCAGGTTCTCCCCAGTCGGTGGGCTCTCACCTTGGGTGCTGATGGGGCAGAGAGTCCGTTTCGAAAACGGCGTTGTGGGGGTTTTTGGCACTGAGCGGCTCGAGGACATCAAAGAGCTCAAAATCGAGAAGATGTTCATCGACATCGGCGCTCGGGACCGCGCAGAGGCGGAGCATAAGGTCCGCATCGGGGACGCGGCCTGCATTCTTCGGGAGTTCGCTGACCTTGGCAGCCGCGTGATTGCCAAGGCAATGGACGACAGGGTTGCGTGTGCCGTAGTGATCGAGGCTCTTAAGAGAGCGCGCCCCGCCGCGGCCGCGGTGTACTACGTGTTCGCGGTTCAGGAGGAGGTGGGCCTGCGCGGGGCGAGGGCTGCGGCTTACGGGATCAACCCGCACGTGGGCATAGCAGTTGACGTGACCATATGGGGCGACACTCCCGAGAGCGCTCCATTCTCGGTATGTCTTGGACGAGGAGTGGCGATCAAGGCGAAGGACTCCAGTGTGATTGCCCACCCCAAGGTGAAGAACCTCATGATCGACGTGGCGGAGAAGAATGGCATCCCATACCAGATGGAAGTGCTTGAGCGCGGAGGGACTGACGCCGGCGCCATCCACCTGACCCGGGAAGGAGTCCCATCGGGAACCATCTCCATTCCCTGCAGGTACGTGCATACTCCGTGTGAGATGGTTGACATGGGCGATGTTGAGGCAAGCGTCAAGCTGCTTGCTGGTGTTGTGGAGGAGTTGGCATCTCCAGCCGGCGGTGGTATACTCTAAGCGAATCAGACACGACCGGAGGAATTGGCGTGGATAAGAAGAACGAGAAAAAGCATGTGAAAACTGTCATAGCCTCTAACCTTAAGGCCACCGCGGCCTCAGGTGGGTGCCGGGAGTGCCAGACCTCCTGCCAGTCCGCCTGCAAGACCTCCTGCACCCTCGGAAATCAGGCGTGCAGGAAATAGCGAACGGCCTCGAGCTTCAGCGAGGGCGTCCGACCCGAGCCGGCGTCAGCCGCAACTGGCGACGGTTCGGTGTGCCGGGCGCCCGTTTCCTTCTCGACGTCCAGTCTGGCAGCTTGCATTGCATAGATGAGGCGGCGTGGGACGTCATCGGACAGCTCGACGAGGCTGTGCCCCGCGGGGCAATCGCTCACATCGGAGCGGATCAAATTGCCGAGGTCGCGCATGACCTCGACATGCTGATCGAGGAAGGCACGCTATCCTACCCGGACGACCCAGACACCATGCCCAATACTGGGCAGACCCTCGGCCCTGGCGTCGTGAAAGCGATGTGTCTCCACGTTGCCCACGACTGCGACATGCGTTGCGGATACTGCTTCGCCGGAACCGGAGGCTTCGGCGGTGGGCGATCGCTGATGCCCGCCGAGGTGGGCTGCGCCGCGCTGGACCTTCTGTTCAAGCTCAGCGGCGGCATTCGCCATCTGGATGTTGACTTCTTCGGAGGCGAACCGCTCCTCAATATGGAGGCAGTCCGGACCATCGTAAAGCACGGCCGCAGGCTGGAGGCGGCCTCTGGGAAAGTGTTGAAGTTCACCCTGACGACCAACTGCCTCGGGCTCACCCCCGATATCGGGGGGTTCCTGAACGATAACAACATCGCGGCCGTGCTATCAATCGATGGCAGGCCTGCGGTGCATGATGCGGTGCGCAGAACTGAGCATGGAGGCCCCACCCACGAGCGGATAATGGCAAACGCCCTGCAGTTCGTTCAAACACGGCCAGATGGGGAGTACTACGTGAGGGGCACGTATACAAGGCGGAACCTGGACTTCGTGGATGATGTGCTGTACTTGGCCGACATGGGTTTCGATAGCATATCCTTCGAACCAGTTGTGTCGCCTCCCGAGTCGCCATACTCAATTCGAGAGCAGGACCTTCCACAGGTGTACGCATCCTACGACAGGCTCGTGGATGAGATGATCGCCCGCAGGCGACAGGGACGGGGTTTCCGCTTCTTCCACTTCGACCTGAACCTTGCGAACGGCCCCTGCCTGGCCAAGAGGTTGCTAGGATGTGGGGCAGGGCGTGAGTATGTGGCCGTGACCCCTGCCGGCGAGCTGTACCCGTGCCATCAGTTCGTGGGGCGGGATGGCTTCATTATGGGGGATGTTCGCTCGGGGATCGCACGACCGGAAATCGGAAGCGAATTCGGCCGCGCGCACATCTACGCCAAGCCCGTGTGCAGGGGCTGCTGGGCGAGATACATGTGCTCTGGCGGTTGCCACGCCAACGCTCATCAGATGAACGGAACCATTGCTGAACCATATTCCATCGGATGCAGAATCACGCGGAAACGACTTGAGTCAGCTCTTACCCTTGCCGCGGCAGAGGCTACAGGCGATTCGCGAGCGTGACATATTGGCGCCGGCCCGGGATGCTATCATGGCCTAGGTGTGAGAATCGGGGCCTAAGCATAATCGGGGGGTGCGCGCTCGTGATGGATATTGGGGCAACTTGCGATGGCGAACTGATCCGCATCGTTCAGGCCACCGGGTCAGGTGACGCGTTCGAGCGGCTTCTTTCCAACTACTCCGGAGCGCTCTATAGGTGGACGGCGCCCTACAGGGGTTATGTCCACGACCGAGAAGAGCTGATGCAGGAGGCGCGGCTCGGGTTCCTTGCGGCTGTGCGTGGGTATGATCCGACTAAGTCCAGCTTCTACTCTTTCGCACAGCTCTGTGTTGTACGAAGGCTGATGAGTGCGGCCAGATCGAGTGTACGCATGAAGGCCGCGGTTCGTGGATTCACAATCCCCCTTCGCTACGGGGCTGACGGACAGGATGACAACAGAGATCCCATAGAGACGATCGCTGACACGACGGCGATCGATCCGGCCGAGTCCGTGGAGCGGCTTGAGGAGTGCCGAAGAATCTGGTCAGTAGCGAAGACAGCGCTTACCCCGCTTGAACTCGAAGCCATGTCGTGGATCGCCAATGGCCTATCGTATCGCGAGGCCGCTGCTGCAATCGGCGTCACCGCCAAGGGGGTTGACAACGCTGTTGCAAGGGCGCGAAGGAAACTCCGCGAACTCCTTTCATTGGAACTCAAGAGGGATGGGATTGCCTGACGTAGAATCTAGTCCCTGGGTGATGGTGGATGGGAGTAGCGCGCGATGCTCGTATTGGCGCAATTGTCGACAAACTGCGGTCGGCAGGCGGGAAAATCGACTTGGAGCAGGCTGCTTCGGAACACGGCGTCTGCTGCCGTACTATCGCACGTGATATCGCAAGGCTGCGGACGATGGGGTACGATATTGAGATCCGCGATGGGGTGATGCATTCCCGCGGTGGGCTTATGCCGCAGCTGCCGTCCTCTGTGATAGCAATGAGGCGCATGGCGGTCCTCGCATACCTTGTGGCCGGGCCTGCTGCGTTCACGGAGATTGTGGACCGTCTCTCCGATCCCATCCGGGGCTTTTCTGCGGATGAGCGGACAGTAAGGCGAGACATGGACTACCTCTGCACGCAGGGCTTTGTGGAAGAGTGCGACAGTCGTGAAGAATCAGGATACCGTCTGAGCGGGGCCTTCATGCCCCGTTTTTCGCTCACTTGTGATGAACTACTGTCGGTGCTCCATGCAGTGGAGGCAGCTCCGGAGGCGGTGGCGGAACCCGCTGCTGTGAGGTCAATCCGAGAGAAACTCTTAGCGGCAGTGGCGCCATCAGCGAGCCTTGCAAGGCTCGCCTGCCGCAGGCGGTACATGAAAGGCAGGACGGGGCGATTTGACCCTGAGATTCAGAACCTCGTCGACATGCTCGAGGTGGCCTCGCTCGAAGAGAGAGTGGTCAGGATCACATATCGTTCGCGCGACGTTCGGGGCAGGGCGCCTAACGGAGAGTCCTGCGATAGCGGCGGATCCAGCGGAGTAAGGGACGTTGAACCACTAGGGCTTGTGTACTACTGGTTCCACGATGCCTGGTACCTCGTGGCTCAGTGCCGCCGTGCTGGAGAGATCCGTCATTTCCGCCTGGACCGCATCACCGGAGTGGTGGTGACCAACTCGCACTTCCAGTACCCCGACTCCTTCGATTTGGCGTCGCATGTGTCAGGGATGTGGGGAGTGTTCTCGGGGAAGTCCACCCGCGTAAGGGTTCGGTTCTTCAACGAGATGAACGTGTTCGCGCGGCTTCAGGCTGAGGCAGGCGATAGACCATCGTGCCTTCTCACGCCCTGCGATGACGGCACAACAGAGCTTTCGGATACGGTGGCGGGTCTCTCAGAGTTCCGGACGTGGCTACGGTCGTTCGGCTCTTCTGCACAGGTGATCGAGCCGAAGGAGTTGGCTCAAGAACTGGTGGACAGCGCCATCGTGATGCGACGCATCTATGCAGCCTCCCCATGCGATCCAGGCGAGGGCTCGCGCCGCCCTCCGATTGCGCCATCGTCGCTGTCGCCTTCGCCCCCCGCTGTTTCGGCTACTGCTGGAGCTTCCGCTGCTCTGAGAGTCCCTTCGCGTGCGGAGATGACCGAGGCGATGTACTTGAGGTTGATTCAGATAGTCAACAGGCTTCGCTCCACACCAGAAGGCATGACAGTCACTGAACTGGCGGATGAGTGTGGGGCCACTCCGGAGATGGTGGCAGCAGATCTTGAACTGCTTCTATCCCACGGCCGCGTTCCACTGGCGTGCAGTGCTGACGATCCAGATACTGGCTGCGATGGGGAGCAGAAACCTGAAGACGAGATCTGGATGCTGTCATCGTCGGACTTCTCCTTTCCCATCACCTCGCTCAGCCGCCACGAAACCAGCACCATCCTCCGAATTCTGGATCGCCTTCCCGCGGGCGCGGACGTGGCGGGTGCGCGTGACAAGGTGGAGGCTGGTCTCACAGCGGTTCATTCATCGGACGAAGTCATGCGCGCTATCGGGCGACGGGTGGTCAAAGCGGGGCGAATCATGTATGGTCCGGGGCAGGAGGAACAGAAAGTGGATGCTCTGGGCAAGTACGTGGCCGGAAACGCTGCGATAAGAGTTGAATACGTGGGCGCGTCTGGAGCGCAGTCTGAAAGAGACACTTGCGCAGTTGCCTTGGTGTACGACTGGCGAACCTGTGCGTGGTACCTCTACGGCTTCAGTGGTTCCGAGCAGTTCAGGCATTTCAAGGTGTCGAGAATCCGTAACTGCCGGCTGTCGTCGATTCGTATCGCCCCCCCGTCTGACGATGACGTTGATGCGCACGTTAAGAGCTGTTGGGGAGTGGAATGCTCATCGGAACCGGTGGATGTGGCAGTGCGTTTCTCGAACGACTTCAACGTAATAAGCCGCATGCGGTCCGACACTGCCGACAGGGCATCAGCCACGTACTTGGAACTTCCTGACGGCTCAGTAATATACCGCGACACCATGCCAGGATGCAACGAGTTCCGAGCCTGGCTTGCTACGTTCGGTGAATCAGCCGAGGCGCTGGCCCCGGGCGAGCTTAGGGCCAGTATGGCTGCTGGAGTGGAGAGGGTGCTCGCCAGGTACGGCATCGATATCGCTGGCGTCTGAGGGAGGAATCAGCCGTCAAAGGTAGAATATCGCAGTAGTAGGGCGATGGGCGGCATTGATGGCCGCTCATCGTGCGTTATTCGGCAATATCGTCGAATATCGCCAATGGACGAAGCAAATCGGGACGGAACGAGAGACTCGCTCGCCGCCTGGAATGGGGGGAATGGCTTGGATCCCATCAGGCTTCTGCATACTGCCGATTTGCATCTGGATCATGTTCTCACCGACTACGGGCGCTCTGCGCGCGCTGTGCGCCGGGCCGATCTCATCGCGACCTTCAACTTCCTGGTGGATGAGGCCATTCGCTCTGATGTGAAGGTATTGCTCGTGGCAGGAGACCTAATATGCGCGGCGTCCGCCGCGGAGTCTACTGTACGGACTGTTAGAGAGGGGTTCGCGCGACTTGGACGGGCCTTGGTGCAGGTGGCGGTGGCGCCCGGTGAATCGGAAGAGCACGGAGACCTCGCGCTCCTGCGCGAAGCGTGCCGACCGGACAATGTGCATCTATTCATGGGTGAGGAATGGTCCAGGTTCTCCCCAATACAGGGGGTTACAATCTGGGGATTGCGCACTGCCAACAGAAACTCAGATATCCCTGTGCTCAGGAGCCTGATAGTGGAGGAATCTGGGCGGCACATTGGACTGATGCATGCCACCTACGCCGACACTCCCGGAGAGCCCATATCATCGATCACCCGTGATGACCTGGCTGCTGCCGGTCTTGACTACCTGGCGCTCGGGCATCACCACAACAGGCTCAACTGCTCTGTAGGACGTGCGCAGTGCTGGTACCCAGGCTCGCCTGCGCACATCGGCTACGAAACCAGGGGAGAAAGGCATTGCCTCATCGTCACCATGCGTGACGATGGTGTCCGGGTGAGTCCATTGAAGGTTCCGAGCAGGGCGCAGAGAGTGGTTCACATGGATGTGACCGGCAAGACCCCTGACCAGATGCGCAAAAGGCTGGAGGAACTTGCGGACCCGGACCTATGCTTGAATCTGGAACTGCAGGGCCGACTTGAGTTTGAGCAGACCGCTTGCCTCGCGTGCCTTGAAGCCGAGTTCGCCCCCAGGTTCCTTGACCTGAATGTGAACGATGACACTGTGCCGTCCCGATCCGCCAGGCCGTCTGATTCTGTACAAGGTGATGATCTTGAACAGGCACTCATACGAAGGGCTGCCGGAGTGCTACGGCGCGCCTCGGTGGCCGGACACGACAGGGCTGGGGGGGAGTCTGCTCCCATCGGAGGACGAGTCCTGTCGCGTGGCCTGAAGCTTTGCCTTCGCGCTTTGAGGGAGGCGCCTGCCAGTGAGAATCGAGAGACTTAAGGTATCTGAACGACGCAGGGGATCAACACACGATATCGAGCTGGCGCCTGATCTCACCATCATCGGATCGGACGATCCAGGGTTTTGCGATGCTCTGACGAATGCAGTGTCGGCCCTGGGCGATAGCGGATCGGCTGAGGTTGTCGCGCTTGACCCTGAGGATCTCGACTGTGCGACTGCTGGGAATGCCCGGGGAGTGTGCATCGGAAGCGTTGCCCTATCCCAGGTGCTGCCTGAGGAAGGTCCCAGGCTGGAATCTGCCTTCAGATGCCTGCGGGGAATGGCGAATGAGGGTGGATCGGCGACACGGGAGGCTCTAGATGAATCGGTCGAAGAGGTCTTCCGTGCCAGGGCGCGCAGGTCGAAGCTGGAGTCCAGGCTATCCTGGATTGTGGAGCGGGCAGCATTTCTGGATTCTCGGATCTCAGCCATTGATTCCATTCTGAGGGCATCGGCAGAGAGAATGGAGATCGATGGCTACATCGCACGGCTGAAAGCTGAGCGTGATGACTTGCAGATTCGCCTTGGAGAGGCAAGGTCCGCCAGAAAGGCGGCTGCTGAGGCTGCTTGGAGACTAGCAGGCCTGCCAGGCGCCGGCGCAGGGTTTGACGGTGCGAGCGCAAACGAGGTGCAATCACTCGACAGCACGTTGAAAGACCTTGAGCAGCAAGCGGTGAGAGCAGAGGCGGAGCAGTCCACCATCTCCAGCCGATTCGTGCGTCTTCGCGGGGAGCTGTCGTCGATCGAACGAAGCCTGGCCCGAGCTGCCGACGATAGACTCGAACGAGAGGTGCGCTCTCTTTCCGCCGTATGTGAGGAAAAGGAGAAGGGACTGGCGCGCATATCGGAGGATCTCGAGCGAATGAGGAGGATCCCATCGCGAATCACCATTTCCCGCTGGCTTTCCGTTGGCGGATCCGGCGTAGCCTTCGTATCGCTGATAGGCCTCCTCGCGTGTGGGACCAAGATGACGTTCCTCCGTTCGTTCCCCGGCGTGCCTGCTCTCCTGATCTCCCTGGCCTTGGGCATCCTCGCAGCAGGATACGGCCTGGCAGAGGCGATGGAGCTGGATTCCCGCGGTTGCGCTCAGGCTCGTCTGCAAACTGAGAGGGAGACCCTAGAGCGGCAACTTGCGTGGAATCGCCAGCAGTTGTCGGCGGCGCTCGGCGGAAAGAGCCTCGAAGACCACATGGCGATCGCCGAGAACAGGCGATTCCTCGAGGCCGGGCGCGATATCCTCATGGGGGAACTCGAGGAGACCGGTGCGCAGCTGGCGCAGGTGCGGAACGAAGCGGACTTGATCAGGATGAGGACTTGCCGTGTTAAGGAACGGACCTGGGAACTCGTTCGGGCAGCTGGATTCGGATCCGTGCAGAAGTTCATCGAGGGATACCAGCGGTTTGCTCGAGAGGATGCCCAGTATCGGCAGGCTGCACGACGACTTGAGGAGGCATTGGCAGGACGGACTGAGGCAGGCGCCGAGCGAGAGGCGGAGTTATCTATCGAAGAGATCGCCGTGTCGGAGGCTGCTCGCGACTCATTGGCGGATCCCAAGAACGAGGGCAGGTCCCGAGAGCTCTCCGAGGAGTATGCGCTCAAGATGGCTGAGGTGGAGGAGCTCGGGAGGGAGGCCGCAGCCGATCAGGCTGAGCTGTCTATGATACGTGCTGAGCTTGAATCCACCGACCTATGGGAGCTGGCGTCGGCTGCGGCTGAGATGGCAAGTAACGACGCGAGGAGACATGCGGACATGCCTGCCATGGCAATGGCCGAACTGCTCCTTGGAGAGCTCATAGAGGAGCGGGCGAAGTGCGGCGGGGCTGAGGTGGCGAAGCAGACGGCGGCGCTTGTAGAACTGCTGACCGGAGCGCAGGACCCGCACGTGACTTGGGAGATAGCATGTCCCGTCGGAGACGCGAGTGAAAGGCATGAGGTCGTGTTCTCTCTAGACGCTGGCCCAGGAGAGGAGCGGAACGCACACATGCCCCAGAGGCGCCCAGAGGAGGCTCTCGCCTTTGCGCTGGCCGTGCGTGGGCGCGGGTGTAATGGCCAGGTTCCGCTTGCGTTGATATTCACACCCCACTCACATGAGTATGCTGGGTTGCTATTGGCTCTGACACGTTTGGCCAGCGTCAGGCAGGTGATATGGCTCGCTGGCGTTCTCCCCTGCCAGGCTGCGACAGGCGGACTTGGCCCGGATTCATATGGCGCCACAGTGCGCGTTCTATGACTATTCGCAGGAAATCGGCGTCAGGTGTTGAACTTAACATGAAAGCTTTACCATCACTGGTTTCGGGGAGGGTGGTCAGTGAAGTACGTCAACGGCTACACATGCGTATCGTGTGGCGCTTCCTATTGTGCACTTCCGCTTTCCTACACCTGCCCTGCCTGCGGCGGCATTCTGGACGTCGGATACTCTTATGAATCAATCAACGGCGATTCGCTTCGGGATTCACTGCGCGCAAGTGCTGATCGCTCCATATGGAGGTATGAGGATCTACTTCCGGTTGATCCCGGAGGGCCCAGGCCTGGGCTGCGCGTGGGCGGAACTCCCCTATACCATAGCGCGCGCCTTGGAGCTGAACTGGGAATGGATATGGTCTTGGTGAAGGATGATGGGCTCAACCCGACTGCTTCGCTCAAGGACCGAGCTTCCGCAGTAGCGGTGGCCAAGGCGCTTGAGGCTCACGCCTCCACTATCAGCTGCTCATCAACGGGAAACGCCGCATCCTCCTGCGCCGGCTGCGCAGCTTCGATTGGCTTGCGGGCAGTGATATTTGTCCCGGAACGAGCGCCGTCTGGAAAGCTCGCTCAGCTTCTGATTTTCGGGGCGGTGGTAGTGAAGGTGAAGGGCGACTACCGTGACGCCTTCAATCTATCAGCGGAGGCGATCCGAACCTACGGATGGTACAACCGGAACGCCGCCATCAATCCATACATGGTGGAAGGCAAGAAGACGGTGTCCTACGAGATCTGTGAGGATCTGGGATTCGAGGTTCCGGATTGGGTCGTGGTGTCGGTGGGAGACGGATGCACAATTGCAGGAGTATGGAAAGGCTTCCGAGAATTCTACGCTATCGGTGCAATTTCACGTACGCCGCGAATTCTCGGGGTTCAATCGGAAGGGTCCAATCCGATAAGCACTTCGTTTCGAACTGGTCTTCCTCTGCAGCCCGGGCGGGAGGACACTCTTGCAGATTCAATCGCTGTCGGCGTTCCTCGAAACCCCGTTAAGGCTCTCCGGGCGATAAGAGAGTCTGGTGGAACCATGATCGACGTTTCTGATGATGAGATACTCGCAGCCATGCGGGTGCTGGGGAGAACTACCGGCGTATATGGTGAGCCGGCCGGAGCGGCAGGGCTCGCCGGGCTCATGAGAGCAGTTCGGACCGGGGTTGTGGGCAGGTCGGAGCGAGTGTGCGTAATTGTGACTGGCAACGGGCTTAAGGACATATCCTCCGGCGCCCGCGCGACGGGTGAGCCGATCAGCATCCCTCCAGATATGCGGGTCCTCGAGGGAGAACTCTCAAGGGTCGCGCCGGCTCTTCTGCCATAGGCGCGGCCGAGCACCATATTCACAAGACTACAACGGGTTTCGCCCAGAGGCAGCGGCGAACCGCTTTCCGAGGTGTGGCGCATGCCTGATCTTGTTATCTGCGGAGGAAGTGTAGTCTCATCTGAATCGACTATTGCGGCAGACGTGTACGTGCACGCTGGGCGGGTAGTGGACGTGATGCCTGTTGATGGCGCACCCCGCGCGCGGGCTGACATGCCATCTGGGGTGTGGGCATCGGTGGATGCCTCGGGGATGCTCGTGCTGCCGGGCATCATCGATCCCCACGTCCACTTCGGCCTCAGATCAAGAGGGTCCATTACTGCGGATGACTTCAGTTCTGGAACTGAGGCAGCGGCCGCAGGCGGAGTGACGACCGTAATCGACTACGCAGACCATGCCGCCGGCAAGCGCCTGCGGGATTGCGCAATGGCACGGCTCGATGAAGCGGCGGCGCTTGCTAGTGTTGACTTCTCAGTGCACCAGAATGTGGTGAGGCTCGAGCCGGATACCCTCGAGCAGCTGTGTGAACTGTCCGGCCTGGGAATCGCCAGTGTGAAAGTGTTCACTACCTACAAGGACGCCGGGTACATGCTGGATGGCAAGTCCCTTGCAGGCATTCTCGCCGCATCACGGGAAAGCGGCATTCTGGTTACCGTGCATGCGGAAAGCGATCCCGTGATCGAGGACGCCGGCCGTGGCCTGATTGCGCAGGGAGATACGTCTGTTCACGCACACGCCAGGTCTCGGCCTGCCGAGGCAGAAGCAGCTGCGATCGGTGCGGTCATCGAGGCCGCCGCGTCTGTCGCTGGTCGAGTCTATTTCGTGCACGTCTCGACCGGCGTAGGGATCCAGAGGATCATCGCTGCAAGAGAACGCGGCCTTGAAGTGCACGCCGAAACCTGCCCGCATTACCTGCTTCTCGATGAGAGCGCCTACGGACGGGAGGACGCGGCGCTTTACATAATGAGCCCGCCGCTGAGGCGAGGGCAGGATCGCGCGATGCTCTGGGAGGCTATGAGGGCGGGCCGGATCGATACGATTTCCACTGATCACTGCGCCTTTACCCCGGGGCAGAAGGCCCTGGGCACAAGCTGTTTTGACACGCTGCCCGGCATCCCCGGAGTTCAGACACTCCTTCCTTTGATCTACACATACGGGGTGCGCGCAGGGCGGCTCAATATCACCGACATGGTGAGAATGATGTGCGAAAACCCCGCCCGGCTCTTCGGGCTGTGGGGGCGGAAGGGGAGCATATCGCCTGGCTTTGACGCGGATTTCGTCATTCTCGACCCCTCAGGTGGATCCACGCTCTCTGGAGATGAGCTGATTTCGAAGTCGGGATACACGCCTTACGAGGGCATCGAGGTAAGTGGAGAGATTCGACAGGTGTACCTTCGAGGCGAGATCGTTTTCGAGCGTGGGAGGTTCTGTGGACGCTCTGGGGGCGGACGATACGTGCCTGCTTGGCAGGGACGATGACGGCGCAGGAGAAGGAGGCATTCTACTTGGCACGTGCGATTCAGGATGTTATGAGGCTCGCAATGGAGTACGAGCCGAAGATAGTCCAGTTTCTGCGGGATCTGATCCGGATACCGTCCACCTCAGGGTGCGAGGGTGCGGCCATGAGGCGGATAGTCGAAGAAATGCAGGCTGTGGGCCTGCCAGATGTGGAGATAGATGAGATCGGCAATGTGGTGGGGCGGATTGGCGATGGAGATCTCAAAGTGCTGTACGATTCGCATATCGACACGGTGGGAATCGGCGACATAAGCGCCTGGCCCCATGACCCGTTTGAGGGCAAGTTGGAGAATGGGATCGTGTACGGGAGGGGGGCCTCGGATAACAAGGCAGCCATCGCGTGCATGGTGTATGCCGCCAGGATAATGATGGACCTTGATTTAGGCAGCGGCGCCACCCTATACGTTGTGGGAGTGCCTCAGGAAGAGGACTGCGATGGCTGGGCCATCGGGGAGATGATCTCCAGGGAGTTCATACGGCCCGATCTTGTGGTTCTGGGCGAGTGCACGAATCTGGGAGTGAATCGCGGCCATAGGGGCAGGTGCGAGGTTGCGGTTGCGACCAGGGGCGTATCCTGCCACGCGAGCGCGCCGGAGCGGGGAGAGAACGCCATCTACAAGATGATTCCAACGATCAAGGGAGTGCAGGCGCTTGAATCGAAGACTAAAGACGACCCGTTCCTCGGCCGCGGCAGCATTGCGGTTACCCGAATCGAGAGTGTGAGCGGGTCGCTGAACGCACTGCCCGACCTGTGCAAGGTGTACATCGACAGGCGCATGACCATAGGCGAGACAGCCGGTTCCACCATCGAGGACGTGAGAAAGCACTCCGACCCGTGTGCAGAGGTTTCGCTCCTCCGCTACACCGAGAAAAGCTGGACCGGATATCAGGCGGATGTGCCGAAGGACTATCCTACCTGGGTGCTTCAGCCGGATCACCCTGCGGTGCTCGCAGGAGTGGAGGCTGCAAGGCAGGTGCTTGGGAGGGATCCCGTGGTCAGCAAGTGGGTGTTCTCCACCGACGGCGTGTCGATCACTGGCAAGCACGGCATCCCCACCATAGGATTTGGCCCCGGTGAGGAGAAATACGCTCACACCGTGAACGATCAGGTGCCTGTGGACCATCTGGCAGCGGCGACCGGGTTCTACGCGGTCTTCCCGGACGTGGCCGCTGCGATCATGGCGAAGCGCTGATGGGGGGCAGTGTGCGTGGAAGCAACTCGCATTAGGATCACGGTGAACGGAAACGAGTTCACGAGGACCGTATCCACATCCACTACGCTTCTGGATTTCCTCAGGGAGGAGCTGAACCTGACTGGCACAAAGGAGGGGTGCGGCAAGGGCGAGTGCGGGGCATGCACTGTCCTGCTGGACGGAACCCCAGTCGATTCCTGCCTGGTGTTTGCCTTCCAGTGCCACGGCAGGTCAGTCACCACTATTGAGGGATTGGCGCGCGAGGGGCAACTCCACCCGGTGCAGGATGCCTTTGTGCGCCATGGGGCAGTGCAGTGTGGATTCTGCACCCCGGGCATGGTCATGTCGGCAGTTGCTCTGCTGGATTCGGTTCCAGATCCATCAGAAGCAGAGATAAGGCAGGCGATGTCTGGAAACCTGTGCCGGTGCACAGGATACAAGGCCATAATCGAGGCCATCCAGGATGCAGCACAACAGAAAGCCAGTGGCAGAGGACGTCGCTTTGAGCAGGGTATGGATACGACGGAGAGGCCTTGGGAACAGCGATGACTGGATCTGACGTCGAGGATGTCGCAAGGTCTGTTGGCGGACCCTTCGTGTCGGCGATACTGCTCGCCGCAGGCGCCTCCAGCAGGATGGGCACTGCCAAACAGCTTCTGATGTGGGAGCGTGTCCCGATGGTGAGCCATGTCGCCTCCGTATGCGCCAACTCCCGCTGCGCCGAGGTGATAGTAGTGGTCGGGTGCCGCGCGGATGAAGTGCGCGAGGCGGTCTTGGCGCGATGCGAGCAGTCGGGGCCTTCGGGCGCGCGATTCCGAGGAAAGCCTGTCACAGTAGTGACCAACGAGGGATGGGAGAGGGGGATGGCAAGCTCGGTGGCCTGCGGGGCAGCCTCAGCGGATCCCAGGGCAGATGCGTTCGCAATAGCCCTATCCGACCATCCTGCGGTGGAATCGAGCGTTATTGATGCCATCATCCTTGCATTTGCGAGATTCGAACTGAACCAGCAGGGAAGGGCAGTAGTCGTTCCGACGCACAACGGCAGGCGCGGCCACCCCATTCTGCTTGGGGCTGCTCTCAGAGATGAGCTCATTGCGCTCCCTGGGAAACCGGGGGAGGTTCGGGGGAAGGGCCGGACTCTTTCGGATATCGTGGGGGAGAACCTGGATGTGCTGCGCGGGTTGGTGGAGGTGTCGTCTCCAGGCGTGAGAGTCGACCTCGACACCGTGGAAGAGTACGAGGCAGCGTGCGAGGATAGAGGTTTCACTCAGAGGAGGTAGGGGACGGCAGTATGCTTGAGCTTCTTAGAGAGACGGTCCGGACCATGGAATCTGGGACTCCTGCTGTCCTGGTGACGGTGATAGGCACTGGAGGGCCTTCTCCGGGAAAGGAGGGGGCGAAGATGCTTGTCCGGGCAGATGGGAGCACTGCGGGCACAGTTGGAGGCGGCGCGCTGGAGGCCAGGGCCATTCAGGCGGCCATTCAGGCCATGTCATGCAGACACAGCCGCAGGCTCACTCTTGGCCAAGAAGAGGGTGGTCTTGCGAGCCTCGGGATGGCGTGCGGCGGTCATATCGACCTGCTCTTGGAGTATATGTCGTCAGGGCCCGAGGTGCACGTTTTCGGGGCGGGCCACGTGGGGCTGGCCGTCGGGGAGCTTGCGAAGTTTGCAGGTTTCAGAGTGAGGCTGATCGACGATAGACAGGAGTTCGCATCGAGGACCTTGGCGCCCTGGGCGGACGAGGTTCGGGTGCAGAGTTTCCCCGAGGCCGCGGCGGCGACGCCCGGAGGTGTGGATTCCTACGTGGTAATCGTGACCCGCGGGCATGAATGGGACACCGAGGTTCTGTACCACATCCTGAGGGCGGAGGAGCCTCCGTTCTACGTGGGCATGATCGGGAGCAGGCAGAAGGTTGAAAGCTGCTGCACGAGTTTGCGAAGCAGAGGGGTGAGCGAAAACTCCATTGCCCTGCTTCATGCTCCGATTGGCCTCCATATCGGCGGGAATGCGCCCAAGGAGATTGCGGTGAGCATCGTTGCAGAGATGATAGCTGCCAGATACGGATTGGACTCGAAATGCAGCAATGGAGGTGCTACTGGTGGCGACTCGACAACAATCGGAAACCATTAGCATGGCAGAGCGGGTGTCGAGCATGGCTGAGGTGAAGAGGGGCCTGAAGCCGCACCAAGCCCTGGCTGAGGCGGCAAGGTGTCTCTTTTGCCACGATGCGCCATGTGTTAAGGGCTGCCCCGTGGGAATCGATATCCCCGGCTTCATCCGACGGATAGCTCAGCGGAATACCATCGGCGCCGCCAGGCTGATACGGCAGTCGAATCCACTCGGTTCGATATGTGCAAGGGTCTGTCCGGCGGAGTCGCTCTGCGAGAAGTCGTGCACGAGCTCTGGCATTGCCCAACCGATCGCCATTGCAGATCTCCAAAGATATGCAACAGATCAGGAACTGGCAAGGGGAATACCTCCGATGAAGTGCGCTGCCTCCACCGGCAGAAACGTCGCGGTGGTCGGGGCTGGTCCTGCCGGACTCACATGTGCGGTGTCCCTGGCTTCCCAGGGCGAATCGGTCACGGTGTTCGATCGCTGGGCGGAGCCTGGGGGAACGATGCGATATGGTATTCCAGCTTATCGCCTGCCCCGAGAGATCCTGGCGGCGGAATCGGTTTGGGTCCTGTCTACAGGCGTCAAGTTCGTTCCGAGTACCGAGATCGGAAGGGACATCAGCTTCGATGAACTGGTGTCTGGCTACGATGCGGTGTTCATCTGCGCCGGGCTGGGGCAACCGGAGAACCCGCGGCTGCCAGGCGATGACGTGGCAGGAGTGGCATCAGCATACAGCTTCCTTCGATTTGCGTCTGACCCTGGGAGTCGGGCGGGGATGAGATCAACCGACATTCCCGACCCCCTCGGACGGGTAGTGGTGCTGGGCGGAGGAAATGTGGCGGTTGACGCCGCATGTGTAGCCGCGAGGCTCGGAGCGGATTCCGTTACCATCGCATACAGGCGCTCTGAGGCGGAGATGCCGGCCTGGCCAGGAGAGGTCGAGTTCGCTCGCGAGGAGGGGGTGGAGTTCAGATTCCTGCTCTCTCCATCGGAGGTTCTGGGATCGGAGGGGAAGGTGGTCGGAGTCAAGATGGCCCGGATGAGGCTCCTGGCTGCTGATGGTTCCAGCCGACCGAAACCGGCGCCCACCGGTGAGCCTGACGAGCTCCTCGGCGCGGATACTGTCGTGTTGGCGTTTGGGCAGGGGCCCAACGAGGCGGTGTTCAGAGGGATGCCCGGTCTTGTTCGCGGTGACTCGGGGATGATCCGGATTGACCCATTTACAGGCGCTACATCGGTTCCAGGGGTTTTCGCCGGAGGCGACGCTGCAAATGGCGGCACGACGGTGGTTCGTGCGGTGCGCGAGGGGCTGGCGGCTGCGGCCGGGATACGTGGCTATCTCGATTCCCGGGTGAGTTAGCATAGTGGGGCCTCGCAGCGCCGCGCGCGGCGGCGCGTCCTGCGCCAGAATATTCATGGAGGGATTTCTATGGGTGCTGATCTGTCCATACAATTCGCAGGGGTCCAATTCGAGAACCCATTCACTCTGGCAGCATCGCCGTGTTCCGACAACGCTGAGATGGTTGCGCGCGCGTTCGACGCCGGATGGGGCGGGGCAATTCTGAAAACCACATCCGTCGAGGAAGAAGTGGTTGAGCTCGCATACCCGATGATGGCGGGCCTTGATTACGACGACAAGCGAGTGATAGGGCTTCAGAACATCGACCTCATCTCAGAACGGCACATCGACCAGGTGGAGCGGGATGTGCGTGCGCTCAAGAAGGAGTACCCGCACAAGGTAGTCGCTGCTAGCATCATGGGCTCGAAGAAAGAGCACTGGCAGGAGCTCGTGAGGAGGCTCGAGGCCGCTGGCGTCGACTTGATCGAGTGCAGTTTCTCGTGCCCCCATGGGATGCCAGAGCGGGGCATGGGTTCCACGATAGGTCAGGACGCCCAACTCACCGAGCGCACTGCGAGATGGGTGAAAGAAGCATCCTCCAGAGTGCCCATTGTGATCAAGGTGACTCCCCTTGTGGCAGACATCACTGCGATCGCCCGCGCTGTCAAGCGGTCCGGGGCAGATGGGGTGTGCGCCATAAACACGGTGAAGTGCCTCATCGGAGTGGATTTGGACAGCCTCGTTCCCTACCCGAACGTTGGCGGCAAGTCGACCTACGGAGGGTATTCTGGCCCAGCCGTGAAACCCATCGCCCTTAGGTGCGTTGCTGAGATCGCGAAGGCTATTGACATCCCCGTAGCGGCTACTGGAGGAATCTGCACATGGCGCGATGCAGCGGAGTTCCTCCTCTTGGGTGCGCGAAACCTTCAGATCTGCACGGCAGTCATGAAGAATGGTTTCCGGATAATCGAGGACCTCGTCGACGGGCTGTCAGTGTATCTGGAAGAGAAAGGCATGTCCTCCGTGGAGGAACTCGTGGGCAAGTCACTCCCTAATATCGTTGAGCACTCCCGCCTCTCCCGGGCATATAAGCCAGTTTCCGTGATCAACCTCGAAACTTGCGTAAAGTGCGACGTCTGCTACATAGCCTGCCTCGATGGCGGGCATCAGGCCATAAGCCTTGATGAGAAGAGACTTCCCCATGTTGACGAAGAGAAGTGCGTGGGATGTGGGATGTGCGCTTCGGTCTGCCCGGTATGGGACTGCGTCAGGCTGGATCAGAGGCAGGAGGCAGGCATCTAGCGCTCGGCGGACAGGGGACAGCGGGCGCGGAAAGCCTGATGCGGGAGGTGGGCGCGGTATGGTGGAACCTTTCGTTGCTGTGAGGGCCAGGTCCGCCCGGGATGCGGTGGGGCTTCTAGGGGCCAATCTCGGCGCCAGCGTGATCGCGGGCGGCACTGACCTGGTTGTGAAGATGAAAGACGGCAGAGCCCGACCGAAGGTGCTGGTTAGCATCGATGCCGCGGAAGATCTGTCGGGCATTGAGGACCTGGGCGACGAAGTATGGATCGGCGCAGGGTGCACCCATGCTCAGATCTCATCGTCTGAGGTAGTGAAGGGCAGGGCGCATCTTCTTGCGGCAGCCTCGATATCCGTGGGCTCTCCCCAGATACGAAACAGGGGGACAATCGGTGGGAACATCGGCACCGGATCTCCTGCCGGAGACGCCATTCCCGCTCTGATGGCGATGAATGGACGAGTGGTGGCAGAGAGCAAGCGCGGCAGGCGCGAGTTTTCTGCGGAGGATTTCTTCCTAGGCCCGGGCAGAACCGGACTGGAGCCTGACGAACTGATCCTTGGTGTGCGTGTACTCGCGGATCGCCCCGGCGACATTGCTGCCTTCCGCAAACTTGGCCAGAGGCGGGCAATGTCAATATCCATTGCGAGTGTGGCTGTCCACGGCCACCTTCAGGGAGGGGCGCTCACCGATGTAAGGGTTGCTCTTGGCTCTGTTGCTCCCACTGTAGTGCGGGCACGGGCCCTTGAAGCGGCTCTTGAAGGAAAGGAAGTCACCGCCGAGTCTCTCGCAGACGCGTGCGCGCTTGCGAGAGAGGCGGCGTCGCCAATAGCTGACATCCGTGGAACTCGGGAGTACAGGCTGGCGATGGTGGAAGCCCTCACATACCAGGCGCTCTACAGGGCGATATGGCCGGAACTTGTGGATGATGCGAAGGCCAAGTGGGCCGCAGAGCAGGGGCTTTCGGCGAGGGGCTGCTGTGGAGCGAAGGAAGGGCGAGGGCAGGCCACGATGGACGCGGCAACAGGCGCGGCAACAGGTGCGGTCGCAGGCGCGGTCGCAGGTGCGGATGTGGACGCGGCAACAGGCGCCTGCGAAGGAGCTCAGCCAGGCTCGATCAGAGTGAAGGTTGCCCTGTTTGGGGAGCTTTCGAGGCTGGCGCCTGGCGGACGAACCACTGTTCAGCTCCATGCAGGCGCGAGGCTTGCGGATCTGTACGGTCTGCTCCTAGTGGAAGACAATAGCTACGTGGTGGCATTGGTGAACCAGAAACGGCAGTTCGATGACGCAATTCTGGCCGACGGGGATGAAGTGCAGCTGATGCATCCTGTGGGCGGCGGAGCATAAGGGGGGCGCCATGCACGACTTCAAGTGGGTCGGAAAACCTGTAACGAGGGTCGATGCCCGGGACAAGGTTACCGGCGCCCAGAAGTACATGGGCGACCTCAAGTTCCCAGGCATGTTGTATGGGCGCGTGTTGAGGTCGAAATACGCCCACGCACTGATCAAGGCGATCGATGCATCGAGGGCGGAGGCGGCGCCCGGTGTTGTTAGGGTGCTTACCTGGCGAGACGTGCCGGGGCTGAATGCATACGGAATCGCGGTGCCCGACCAGCCAGTGCTGTGCCACGAGAAGGTTAGGTACACCGGCGATGCGGTGGCCCTGATCATCGCGGAAACGCCCGAGGATGCAGAGTCGGCGCTTCCGCTAGTGAGCGTCGACTATGAGCCGCTGCCAGTGGTGGACGACCCCGAGGCTGCGATGGATCCAGACGCTCCTAAGGTGCATGCCTCAGGCAATATTCACCTTCACACGTTTGTGGCTAATGGCGACGTGGAGGAGGGCTTCCGCGACGCGGACGTGATCGTGGAGGCGGTGTATCACACGCCTAGGCAGATGCATGCCTTTATGGAACCAGAGCAGGGTGTAGGCGCGCCAAACCCAGACGGAACCATCACTGTGTACTGTGGGGCACAGCACCCTTACAGGGATCAGATGCAGATTTCCCGATCCCTCGCCATCAAGCCTTCCCTCATAAGAGTGGTCGCCAATCCAACTGGAGGAGCGTTCGGCGGCAAGGATGAGATCACTCTTCAGATCCTGTTGGCCCTGGGCGCGCTCAAGACCGGGCGTCCTGTGAAGATAGTGCTCTCACGGGAGGAATCGGTGCTTGCCGGCTGGAAGCGCCACCCGATGAAGGTGTACATGAAGACCGGCGCGAAGAGCGACGGCGCCCTCGTTGCGCACAAGGTGAGGATAGTGTCGGACAAAGGCGCCTACGCGTCTCTAGGCGGGCCTGTGACAAACCTTGCTCTTGAGCATTCAGTCGGCGTGTATCGTATCCCCAATGTGTCACTCGACGCCACGGCAGTATACACCAACAATGGGATATGCGGAGCCTTCCGCGGTTTCGGCGCGCCACAGGTCGTCTTCGCAATGGAGACACAGCTAGACGCCATTGCAGAGAAAACTGGGATCGGGCGCATGGAGATTCGGATGAAGAACGCGCTCAGGGGAGGAGAGAGATCGCCCCTAGGATATACGATGGTCAAGGCGGTCGGGACCACCCATACCTTGGAAGCTGCGGACAAGTGCGACATATGGGTCAAGCGCAAAGAGCTGAAGACGCAGGCGTCGGCGCCCTGGCGGAAGCGGGGCATCGGGATCGCCACTGAGATGCAGGGAACCGGGCTTGGGGTTGGCTTGCCAGATTATGGTGCAGCCCTTATCAGGCTCACACCGGATGGTAGGTATGTGGTGTCTCTCTCCTGCCCTGAGATCGGCCAGGGAAACTCCACGACTTACGCTCAGATGGCGGCGGAATGTTTGGAGTGCAACGTAGACGATGTGTCGGTGATAACTGGCGACACGGCCCTCAGCCCGGACTCCGGGAGTTGCACCGCATCGAGATCTGTGTACACCGGGGGCAATGCGATATTCCGCGCCTCGGCGCAGATGCGGGATAAGCTCATAATGGAAGCCGCCCGGATTCTTGGTGCAGAGCCGGCGAATGTGGCGCTGGAGGATGGGCGCTGCAGCAGGCAGGATGGGGACGGATGCGTGAGCGTGGCCCAGATTGCAGACGCGGTGTCGGCTGAAGATCGGGTGATCTCGGCAGATGGCGCTTTTATATGGCCGGAAGCGGACAAGTCGATTCCGGGGGCGGTCGGGCTTCCGCATATCATCAACTCGTACGTAACCCACGTCGCCCTAGTCGAAGTGGATGAGATGACTGGCGAAACTGAGGTTCTTAAGGTATTCGCGGCCATCGACGCCGGCAGGGTGGTCAATCCCCAGGGGCTTGCAGGGCAGTCGGAGGGCGGAGTAGTGATGGGGATGGGATTCGCTATTATGGAGGATACAATCATCAAAGACGGGATTGTGAAAACCCCCAACTTGTCAACCTACATAGTCCCCACGAGTATGGATGCACCTGAAATCGAGACTGTTGCCGTGGAAGTGCTGGAGCCGACAGGCCCATTCGGCGCGAAAGGCATTGGCGAGGCGGTGATGGTGCCGGTAATCCCAGCTATCACGCTGGCAATAAGGGATGCAGTTGGCGCCAGGATGGAAGTAACGCCTGCCACTGCGGAGCGGGTGTACGTCAAAGTACGCGAAACATATCGCAACCGGGGGTGAAGCCTTGAATATCAGCGCATCTCCCAGCTGGTGTCCGGTATCGACAAACGCTCCCCGGGTTGACGCGAGGGACAAGGTGACTGGCAAGGCGCTGTTCGGAGCGGACATGGCCTTCGACGGGATGCTCTTCGGGCAGGTCGTAAGGTCGAAGTACGCACACGCGAGGCTTTCGCGGATCGATTCATCTCAGGCACTCGCCGTGCCCGGTGTTGCAGCGGTCCTAACCGCCGCCGATGTTCCCGCATCGAAGGCATTCGGTGTGGTAGTGCCGCACCAGCCAGTCTTCGCGTTCGACAGGGTCCGGTACTTGGGCGACGGAATTGCGATGGTGATTGCGGATTCTTGGGAGGCGGCGAGGGCAGCGGCAGTGCTGGTGGATGTGGAGTATGCAGAGCTTCCGGCGCTGTTCTCTACCGAGGAGGCGCTCGCTCCGGAAGCGCCGGAGATACACAGTGAGTACCCAGGCAACATCTGCGTCCATCATGTGGTGAGGAAGGGAGACGTGGATCAGGGATTTGCAGAGGCCGACGTGGTGCTGGAGCGCGACTACGCTACCCAGCTGATAGAGCACGCCTATATAGAGCCCGAGGCTGCAGTCGCGGTCCCGGGGCCTTCAGGCGGAGTGTTGGTCTACGGATCGATCCAGAATCCATTCTCCTGCCGCCGCGCTGTTGCGGGAATCCTGGGTCTCCCATTGGCTAAGGTGAGGATAGTCCAGCTGAACATGGGCGGATCCTTCGGCGGGAAGGACGAGGTCATGTCGGCCATGGCTGCACGGGCTGCTCTGGGGGCTCTTCTGACCGGACGCCCCGTGAAACTCGTAAACACCAGGGAGGAATCACTGGTGGAGTCGTACAAGCGCCACCCATACAGGCTCCACTACAAGGTTGGCGCCATGCGCGATGGAAGGCTGGTTGCTATCGAGGCGCGCATGGTTGCTGATGCCGGAGCGTATGCATCTCAGACTCCATTCGTTACGTGGCGTTCGACTGTCCAGGCCACGGGGCCGTATGTTGTTCCCAATGTGCGCACCGATGTATTCGGGGTGTTCACGAACAACACCTATACAGGCGCTATGAGGGGATTCGGCTCTCCGCAGGCGATATTCGCTCAGGAATCCCTCATGGACGAGCTTGCGGGTGAACTGGGCATCGATCCGCTGGACATCCGAATGACAAACGGCTTTGAACAGGGTTCGGTGACCGCCACTGGGCAGGTGCTCGAAGAACACACTGTATCCCTCAAGGAAGTGATTCGCCGGGCAACCGAGGCCTCTGGATATGCTGAGAAGCGAAAGAGGCTGCCGCTTCAGAACCAGGCGAAGGCGGTGAAGCGCGGCATAGGCTTTGCTTGCAGTTTCCGGGGATGCGCGCTCGGCGCTGAAGGCGTGGACGCCGCCGGCGCCATCGTGTCGGTCCAGACAGATGGGAGCGTCTTGGTCTTCTCCGGGCTTGCCGAGAATGGGCAGGGCCTCAAGACTATATTCTCGCAGATCGCTGCGACGGAGCTGGGGGTCACACTAGACCGCGTGATCTTCATGGAGACTGACACGTCTACAGTGCCGGACTCCGGGCCGACGGTTGCCTCCAGAAGCACTATCATGGGTGGCAACGCTGTGCGAATTGCGGCGCGCAAGGCAGGAGACGTTCTTATGGAGCAGGCCGCAAAGAAGCTTGGGCGCTCCAGGAGCGAGCTTGTCGCCGAGGCAAACTCGATCTTCGCGGCGGCCGAGCGGGAGATGGCTGGGTCGCCCCGCATGGGCTTCGACGATGCGGTCAAGCTGGCCTGGAACGCGGGAGAGCTCATGGCGCAGTTCGGATGGTTCGGCGCGCCCCACGTGGACTGGCACGAGGATACAGGGCAGGGCAGGGCCTATTTCACATATGTATATGCCTGCCAAGTGGCTGAGGTTGCAGTTGACACCGATACCGGGCAGGTGATCGTGGAGCATATCACCGCTGCGCACGATGTGGGTCGCGCGATCAACCCGCAATCGGTGGAGGGGCAGATATTCGGGGGCGTGGCCATGGGAACCGGGTATGGACTTTTGGAAGAGGTGGAGCTGGAGAACGGCAGGACGAAGACCCAGAACTTCGACGAGTACCTCATTCCCACTGCCGTGGATGTGCCCTGCGTGACCCCGATCATCGTGGAGAACCCAGATTCCTACGGCCCGTATGGCGCAAAGACTATCGGTGAGCCAACGTGCGAGCTTGGCGCAGCGGCCATAGCCAACGCCATCGCCAATGCGTGCGGAAGAAGGGTGCGGGAGCTTCCTATGGATATGGAGAGAGTGCTTCTCGGGCGCGCCCTCAGGCCGACCCGCGGACGGAGGGGGAGTGAGAGAAAGTGACTCAATTCAGCCTCTATCGACCATCGAGCCTCGATGATGCCCTGTCCTTCCTGTCCTCCCATCCTCGTGAAGTGAAGCCGATTGCAGGTGGAACTGATCTTCTAGTCGCTGCAAGGCAGGAGGCGCCCAACTGGACATGGGCCCTTGACCTGTCAGGACTGGGAGAGATCCGCGGGATCCGAAGGGACGGCATGAGTGTGTGCATAGGTGCGGGCACGACCCATGCGGAGATCTCAGAATCCACGTTGATCGCGGAGACTGCCCCTTTTCTAGCATCGGCGGTTAGGACTATCGGATCCGCACAGATCAGGAACAGGGCCACTATAGGCGGGAACATCATGAATGCATCACCTGCCGCTGATTCCATTCCGCCCCTTGTCGCCCTCGATGCGGTGGCTGCCATAGGATCGGTGCGAGGTGTGCGCACGGTCGAACTCGGTGAGTTGATCACTGGACCATACTCGACAGCCGTAGCCTTCGATGAACTGCTGCTAGATGTGAGATTCAGGCCAATCCCCCCCGGCGCACGCAGCGAGTTTATCAAGCTCGGGCGCAGACGAGCAATGGCCATATCGAGGCTTTCGGTGGCGGCGATGCTTGCAGTGGATGACAATGGCCTCATCATGGATGCCAGAGTGTCTGCCGGCGCCGCATTTCCCACGCCATGCAGGATCAGAGAGGCAGAGGCTGTGCTTGGGGGAAGGCAGTACCGGCCGGAACTTGCTGCCGAGGCAGGCAAAGCGGCTGGCGATGCCATGGTGCGAGCTAGCGGCATCAGATGGTCAACAGACTACAAGCTGCCAGTGCTCGGCGCCCTTGTTGCCAGAGCCATCAGGCGGTGCGCGGGAGAGGAGTCGTGGGAATGAGCGGAACGGAGTACTTGGGCGTGAAGATGACTGTCAACAGAAGGCCGGTAGCTGTTGATGTGACTGGGGATGAGAGGCTCCTCGACACTCTACGCACTCGTCTTCGCCTAACGGGAGCAAAAGAAGGGTGCGGGGTGGGCGAGTGTGGCGCATGCACGGTCATCCTTAACGGAAGGGCAGTCAACTCGTGCCTGGTGCTCACGGCTCAGTGTGATGGGGCGGAGATTGAGACAGTTGAAGGGCTCGCCAATGGAGATGCGCTACACCCTCTTCAGGACGCCTTCATACAGCACGGGGCGGTGCAATGCGGTTTCTGCACTCCTGGGATGCTCATGACAGCCAAGGCCTTGCTTGACCGGAAACCAGACCCCTCCCGCGATGAGATCAGGGAAGCTATTGCAGGAAACCTGTGCAGGTGCACGGGATACGAGCAGATAATCAGGGCCATAGAGTCGGTCGCGAAAGGAGGCGGGCGCCAGTGAAGCCGAACCTGCTCCTTGGGAATGGAGTCGTGCTCACCTGTGAGGAAAGCCCTCAGGTATTCGAGGACGGAGCTGTCGCAGTGGCCGGGGAGTTCATTGCAGATGTCGGACCAACGGCGGCGCTCAAAGAGAAGTATCCCGACGCTCAGTTTGAGGATGTTGGCGGGAGGCTGATCATGCCAGGCATGACCTGCGCCCACATGCATCTATACAGCACTTTTGCTCGGGGCATGGCGCTCGATGGGGCGCCAGCTCGCACATTCGGTCAGATCCTGGAGAGGTTATGGTGGAGGCTGGACAGAGCCCTCACCGAAGAGGATGTGCGCATGAGCGCGATGATGCCGCTCATATGGTGCGTGCGGAATGGAACCACCACCATACTTGATCACCACTCAGGCCCGAATGCCATCCCGGGATCACTAGACGTGATTGCCGATGCAGTCACTGAGGTGGGAATCAGAGCTTCGCTTGCGTACGAAGTATCCGATAGGGACGGAGAGAGGGTTGCAGCGGAGGCCATAGCGGAGAATGCGCGGTTTATCGAGAGATGTAAGCGGCATCGCTCTCCTCTCCTCCGTTCCATGTTCGGCCTTCATGCATCATTCACACTGTCAGATGAGACCCTTCGTAAGTGCGTGGAATCGCCCGGCGCTATCGATGCCGGGTTCCACATACATACAGCAGAAGGTATCGAGGATCTGATCAACAGCATCAGGCAACATGGCAGACCGGTGGTGAAACGCCTGGATGACTTCGGGATCTGGAGCGACCGATCGCTCGCAGTTCATTGTGTACACGTGAATCCTGAGGAGATCGAGGTTCTGAAGTCGAGGGATGTGAGTGTCGTTCATAACCCCGAGTCGAACATGGGAAATGCGGTTGGCGCCGCGCCGGTGCTGGAGATGATGCGGAACGGAGTAAGAGTCGGCCTCGGAACCGACGGGTACGCCACCGACATGTTCGAGAGCATCAAGGTCGGCAACTGCTTGCACAAGCATAATGAGGCCAATCCGCAGGCAGCATGGTCGGAGATGCCTGCCATGGCCTTCAGCAATAACAGCAGGATCCTAGCCAAGTACTGGGATGCGCCGATTGGGGTCCTGCGTGCCGGGGCATACGCCGACATTATCACAGTGAACTACTGGGCGCCAACGCCGGTCACAGCTGGCAATTGGTACAGCCACGTGCTGTTCGGGGTCTCTGGAGGCATGGTGGACAGCACTATGGTTGGCGGAAGATTCCTGATGCACAAAGGGGCATTGCTTACGGTGGACGAACAGCGTATGGCGAAGCGCTCGAGGGAGCTTGCTGCTGATCTGTGGAAGAGAGTGTAGCCTCGTAGGGACTCGCGCTCTGTGCGAGGGCGTGAGCAGGCTAATGGTGTGACTACTAGAGGGGCGGCTGAGAGGCCGCCTCTTTCTTTCCCGCATTCCCGCCTCCAGTATCCATCATGTCCCATATTCAGCACCCTTGAGCATCGAACTTTTGAGTTTTCAGAGGTCTCGCACTTCGCGCTCCTTGAGATCGCCCACCGAAGCTATCACCCTGTAGACGGTCTTGGTGGGAAGAGGTTCGTCCTTCTTTGGCCTGCCAGGTCTGGACCTTCTGACAACCACCTCTTCGGCCTGTACGTCCCCCGAAATCGCGTAGAGGGCGTTGCGATTCTCACTCATGACTCTCTCGAGAGCCGAGAGCGCCCAGAATACTGGCGCTTCGGCCCCCAGACCGCCAGCATTGTTGGCGCCCCAGCAGGCATGGAGAGACACGTTTGGCCAGGGTCGGGTAGTCAGCGTGGCGCGCTGCTGTAGCCGCGCGCCACATATATGGCCCCCGGCTGCGCGCCCGCGCCGCCTGACGAGGTGCGACCAACGCGATCGAGCCCTGGAGCGATACTGTCGACGAATCCGGCAGTGAGACGAGCTCAGTGTCGATGAAACCAGCATTGAGACGCCCGCAATGTCGATGAAACCAGCATTGAGACGCCCGCAATGTCGATGAAACCAGCATTGAGACCCTCCAGACGCGCGTTCCGGCGAGATTGGCGACACTGCGCGCGAGAGGGCGGGATCATGGCATAATGTGGCGCGGCTAACTTGCAGCTAGACGTGTTTTCGGAAATCGCCCGCGCGCGTCATGGGATCTGCGCGAACCTCGACCGCGGGAGTCGGACCGTCAATGCCACTCAAATGGACACTGACCTCGTGGTCAATGTCCATTTGAGTGGCATTGAGC
>JAYFQW010000015.1 GCA_034926675.1 Clostridia bacterium
GGCCTGTAGGTCCCACTGAGCAGCGATTGCTTGAGCTCAGCCCAATGGACATGCAAGTATGGGCGTAGTTCGCCAACTCGCATCCCATCGATCCCCGCCGCTCCTTTGTTCTGCTCCACGCGTTTGCACGCGCTTACCACAAACGATCATGCCGGGCGCACCTATGGAAAGGCCGCACTCCCACGAGTGCGGCCTGACAACTGGAGCCCGCGATCGGAATCGAACCGATGACCTCATCCTTACCATGGATGCGCTGCTACCTACTGAGCTACGCGGGCGACGACCCAATTGGGCCGTTCTACAATTGGTTGCGGGGGCTGGATTTGAACCAGCGACCTCCGGGTTATGAGCCCGACGAGCTACCGGACTGCTCCACCCCGCGACGAACTTGGATCTCTGGAGCGGGAAACGGGGTTCGAACCCGCGACATTCAGCTTGGAAGGCTGACGCTCTACCAACTGAGCTATTCCCGCGCGAAAAACTTCATCTGGCGGCTGCCTACTCTCCCGGGCCGTTGCCAGCCAAGCACCACCGGCGCTGGAAGGCTTAACTACTGTGTTCGGAATAGCAACAGGTGTGACCCCTCCGCCATTGCCACCAGAAAACGACTGCTGCTTAAGGCATATAAGTGGTGGAGAGGGGAGGATTCGAACCTCCGAACCCGTTCGGGAACAGATTTACAGTCTGTCGCCTTTAACCACTCGGCCACCTCTCCACGATCACACAGCCCAAACCTGGAGCCGACGATGGGAATCGAACCCGCAACCTGCTGATTACAAATCAGCTGCTCTACCGTTGAGCTACGTCGGCGATGAATCGTGCCGTGCAAAACGTAGAATACCATATGGCCAGGACGAAGTCAACAGCCTCCGCTACATGTTCTGCAGCACATTACCCAGGGACTTTCTCGAAATCTCATATATGAGTATCGCAGCTGCCGAAGCGGCGTTGAGTGACTCAACATTTCTGGCCATGGGGATGGTGACGAATGCATCCGCGATTCCGCGCACAACACTGGAGATGCCCAGAGCCTCCGAGCCTATGACCAGCAAGGAACGTGACAAGCCATCTTGGGCCCTCGGAATCGAGAGCGTGCCCACGGGGATTCCCCCGGAGACCTCCGAAGCCATCACGTGGTAACCATAAGAACGGGCGCTCAAGAGAAATCCTTCCAGGTCAGGCTCTGCTGCGACTGGCAGCCTGAATAGAGCCCCCATCGACGCGCGCAGAACCTTCGGAGAGCCCAGACGTGCGCATCCAGGCCCGGCCACGATTGCCGCGGTGCCGAGCGCCGCCGCGGTGCGGGAGATCGTCCCCACGTTGCCCGGGTCTGCCACACCGTCAAGGAGAACGATGAAGGACCACGCGCCCACCCCATCCGCCGCGGCGACCCGGGAGTGCGCGAGGATCTCCGATCCGCTCATTGGCCCCCACTCCGCTGTAGCGAACACGCCTTGAGGGGTCCGGGTGTCGGCCATCCGGTCCGCCACACTCTGTGAGATGGCCACAACCTCGATTCCGCGGGCCCGAGCCCCGCCGAGAACCATGCTCCCGGCCCCGCTATCTGCTGCAGCGACGGTAGTGTACACTTCGCGAACGCGAACGCCCGCACTGATCGCATCCGCCACCAGCCGGGCGCCTTCGAGGCCAATGAGCCCCTCCCGCTCTCCTCCTGCACACTCCCGGTAATACCGGACTGCTGGATTGCGCGGGCTCGCTATTTCCCTGAGATCACTGCCTGAGTTCAACTGGCCCACCTACTGGCGAACCGCTTCCTGCTCCCTGGCCACGGCAACGATCTGCCCAAATGCAGCAGCATCCCTGACCGCGATGTCGGCAAGCATCTTGCGGTTGATCTCCACTCCAGCCTTCTTAAGGCCGGCTATGAGCCTGCTATATGAGATGCCGTTCACACGCGCTGCGGCGTTGATCCTGGCGATCCACAGCCGCCGGAAGTCGCGCTTCTTTGTCCGCCTGTGCATGTAGGAGTAATCCATGGCATGCATGACGGCCTGATTCGCCCGCTTCCACGAAATGCGGTTTACTCCGGTGTATCCCTTGGCCAATCTGAGGGTCTTGGTATGTCGACGTCTGGTGATTATGCCACTCTTGACCCTTGCCATCGAAAATCAACCTCCTCCGGACCTCTAGCATGTACCAGGCACTACTTGTAGGGGATCAGCTGGCGGATATTTTTCTGGTCGCACGGCGTCAGTACCTCCGCCTTCCTCATGTGCCGCTTCCTCTTGGAGTCCTTCTTCCCAAGCTTGTGCCTTCTGCCGGATGGGGTCATCATTATGAGACCAGAGCCGCTTACGCGGAATCTCTTAGATGTCGCCTTGTGAGTCTTCATCTTAGGCATTCCGATTACCCTCCTTAACTGCTGGCGCCGGATGACAGAGTTACTCAGCCTTGGGGGTAAGGATCATGATCATGTTCCTGCCCTCCACCTTGGGCTCTCGCTCGACGGCGCCGACTTCAGTGACGGTAGCTGCAAGCTCTTGGAGCAGCTTCCTGGCAATGTCCGCGTGGACGATCTCACGCCCACGGAACCTGACTGTCACTTTGACCTTGTCGCCATCGCGCAGGAACTTCTCCGCATTCTTCGTCTTCACCGAGAAATCGTGATCCTCGATCTTCGGAGTCATGCGGACTTCCTTGATGCTTACGATATGCTGCTTCTTTCTGGCTTCACGGTCACGCTTGCTCTGTTCGTACTTGAATCTACCGAAGTCCATGATGCGGCATACAGGCGGCCTTGCTGTAGGTGCAACCTCGACGAGGTCCAGGTTTCTCTCCGCAGCCACACGCAGAGCGTCTCTCAATTGAAGTATGCCCAGCTGCTCTCCGTTTTCGTCCACCACGCGGACTTCCCTGGCTCTGATCTCCTCGTTGATGAACAGCTCCCTACCGATAGTGCTTCACCCCCATGTGTACTCGACCCTCGGACAATATCGACGCCTAGGCAAACAGAAAGGGCGGGTGCACCACCCGCCCGACATAACAGATACACTACAGGCAGACACCGAAGGTGGCTGAAACCTGTATATGACCCTGTTAGACCGGCCTGGCTGAGGCGGCCAATGCGATCCCGCATTGTTCACGACGCCGGCCGGTGAGAAGCGGATGGCTTCTGCTTCAACACGCGTCCTAGATTCGCAGATCTGAGTATAGCATAGCGACCATGGTTCGTCAAACGCGGGCGTGCCCGGACCAGAGAGCCCGCCGACTCACCCGCGTCTTCCGTTCAGGCGCCCTTGCTGCCGCTATTCAATCGACTTCGCGTCAACCTCTGATTTGAGCCTGGCGACGAAATCATCCAGAGGCATGGCGCCAAGGTCGCCGGCTTTTCGGGCTCGAACAGACACCATCCCCGACTCCATTTCCTTGTCTCCCACCACAAGCATGTACGGGACCTTCTCGATCTGAGCCTCGCGGATCTTGTACCCGATTTTCTCGCCCCTCGTATCGGCCTCGGCTCTGAACCCGCGCTCCGAGAGGGCGGCCATGACACTGACAGCGTAGTCCGCGTGTCGCTCCCCGATAGACAGCACCTTGGCCTGAACGGGTGCAAGCCATGCAGGGAATGCACCTGCATACTGCTCGATCAGGCAGCCCATGAACCGCTCCACGCTCCCTAGCACAACTCGGTGGATCATGATCGCTCGATGCTTTTCACCATCGTCACCGATGTAGTTAACATCGAATCTCTCAGGCAGATTGAAGTCCACTTGGATCGTGGGCCCTTGCCACAGGCGACCGAGAGCGTCCTTCAACTTGATGTCGATCTTCGGTCCGTAGAATACACCCTCGCCTGGGTCCACCGAATAGGCAAGCCCGTGGCTTTCGAGAGCCTCGCGCAGCGCCGATGTGGCTCGTTCCCAGTTCTCGTCAGAGCCGACCGACTTCTCGGGCCTCGTAGAAAGGAACACCTCATACTTGGGGAACCCGAAGCTCTTCAGCATGAAGGCAGCGAAATCGATGACTCCTACTATCTCATCGCGGAGCTGGTCCGGGCGGCAGAAGATGTGCGCGTCATCCTGGGTGAAGCCGCGAACCCTGAGCAGTCCATGGAGCGCGCCGGAACGCTCATACCTGTATACCGTCCCGAGCTCACAGTAGCGGATCGGCATCTCCCTGTAGCTGTGGCTCCGGGTCTTGAAGATCAGAATGTGCCCAGGGCAGTTCATGGGCTTGAGCACATACTCCTTCTCATCAATGGACAGGAAGTACATGTTGTCCCGATAGTACTCATTGTGCCCCGAGATCGTCCAGAGGGTGGATTCGGCTATGTGCGGGATCATCACATACTGATAACCGCGCCTCACATGCTCGCGCTTCCAGAAGTCCTCAATCGAGAGCCTGAGAGCTGCACCCTTCGGATGATAGAAGATGAGCCCAGCCCCTGCTTCTTCGTGGATGCTGAACAGATCGAGCTCACGGCCGAGTTTCCTGTGGTCGCGCCGCGCGGCTTCCTCAATCAGCCTGACGTGCTCTTCGAGCTCAGCCGCTGTTGCGAATGCCGTTCCATATATGCGCGAGAGCATCGGCCGCTTCTCATCCCCGCGCCAGTAAGCGCCGGCGACACTGAGGAGCTTGAACGCGCGGAGCATCCCCGTCCTTGGCAGATGGGGTCCTCGGCACAGATCCACAAACTCGCCCTGCCTGTAGAAGCTCACCATGGAATCGGGCAGATCTTGCACAAGCTCGGCCTTGTAGGTCTCACCTGCTGCATTGAGCCTTGCAAGCGCCTCCTCCCGTGTTGCCTCCTCACGTACGATGGGCAGGTTCTCCTCCACGATCCGCTTCATCTCGGCTTCGATCTTCCCAAGCTCCTCGGGAGTAAACGCTTCCTGGCGGTCAAAATCGTAGTAGAACCCGTTTGCGATGGTGGGGCCTATGGCGAGCTTGATTCCGGGAAACAGCCTTCGCACCGCCTGCGCCATGATGTGGGCAGCAGTGTGCCTCATGGCGTCAGTCCCCTCAGGCGACGAGACATCGAGGATCTTGACTTCGCAATCTCTGGTAATCGCATGGGCAAGATCCATCGGAATCCCGTCGATTAGCCCAATCACCGCCTGCTTCGCCAGGCGCTGGCTGATGCGCGACGCCAGATCCCCGAGGGTAGAGCCGTGCTCGACCTCAGTCTTCGATCCATCGGGAAGAGTCACTATCACCAGCCCATGCCTCTTGATTTCCTCCACCGTTTTCACCTTGCTTTCCTAATCCAGTAGTTGCCAGCTGCTATCCAGAGCATCCTGTGGTGCGGCCTCAGGCGCACGCAAAAAGACCCCGTCCTGAACAGTAAGTTCGGGACGGGGCAAGCCCGCGGTTCCACCCGGATTAGCGTACATCGCCTTCGGCCTGCATTGGAAAGGCAGCCTGGCGCCCATACGCCCTCTCGTTGAGCCCTGTAACGGGGGCCAGTCGTGGCGGCATACTTGGCGTTCTCGGCGATCCTGATCCAGCCTTCTCAAGGCAACCGCTTCGCGCACGCCGTTCAACCCCAGGCTCCGAGGGGGTTTTCGGCCATCGCTGCTCCGGCGGGTTCGCACCATTCGCCGCCGTCTCTGAGAGCCCGATGTGGCCTAATCGTCCTCGTCATCGCCATTCAGCATCTGAAGTTAATCACATTTTAGACCTGCGAGTGGAGGATGTCAACCCAAGTGCGACCTGCGACCACGGATCAAAGGCCCATGCCGTCGCCATGCTCGTCAACTGCCCCAGGCCCGAGAGCCTGCTTCGTCATGGCATCCTGCTTGGGAACGGGCAGTTCATCAGAGGCGCTCTTCTCGGCCGCGCGCACCTGGCACGCGGACAGCCTGCACCCCTGGCACACCTCGACTTTGCCCTCAAAGACACTTGCCAGCATATCGGCGACTGACTCGTCAGGGTTGAAGTGAAGGACTATCCTGCCTGGCGATACCGTCATGAGCGCACTGATGAGCAGGTCCGCCATTTCCACGCCTTCATCGAGAAGGTCGGCGGCTAGAGTTCCCATGTATTCTCCATTCACCTCTGCCCCATCCTGTCCGAGAAGCTCAAACCCGCCGTTGGGCAGCCTCACCACATGGACCTCATCCTCCCGCTGCTCCTGCAGATCCACGAAGTACTTCAGGAGTCTCACAAACTCCCTGTGCTCTCGGTCTGCCATGAACCGCGCTAAAGCCTCGTCGGCCGACCGCTGAACCTCCTCCATGTATTCCTTCATGCGGAACCTCACGTAACCCTCAACAACTAGCATGCTGCAATCGCTGAGGCATGCCTCAACGTCAGCCGCCACTTCGTGGGAACGCATCACAGGATCAAGCACACCTAGAATGCCTTCGTTGAGGATAGTCTCGGCGTAACCGGACACTGCCAACGCTTCGTCCCCTGAAAGCTCAGGATGCCTGGATTTCAGCGTGTCGACAAGAAGAGCCTCCTCCAGCTCCTCGAATATCAGGCCTGAGACGGCTGACGCCACAGAGCGCCGAAGTGCTGTGCGCAGATCGTTCCCGTGCATTCCAGAGCCGCGGTCCTCCTTAACGATGCACTCGATAGTGGCGAGATCCCCAAGGTCTCGGCAACGGACGCTTATGTGAAGTCCGCGACCACGCAGAATATCCAATTCATAGAAAAGCCGCCGTCTCAGAGAGTCGGCGGCAAGATAGGAGCCGATTTGGACAGAGTCCATCGCGCCTTGCCCCCTTCATCGCCTAGTATATGTCCGCTTCACAAGACGCATACAAAGCCTCAACCGGGGCATAATGGATTGAATCGTCATTTTCGACCGAGTCCGGACACAAAGCGCATCCACGGCTGAACATCTCGAAACGGGAAAGAAAAAGCCCTGGTTCCGGATTCTTCATCCTCCCAGGACTTCGCCTTCAATATGGTGGGATGCAGTGGACTCGAACCACTGGCCTCAACGATGTCAACGTTGCGCTCTAACCAGCTGAGCTAGCACCCCAAGCCTTGGTCAGTAGTGGAGGCGACACCCGGATTTGAACCGGGGAATCGCGGTTTTGCAGACCGCTGCCTTACCACTTGGCTATGTCGCCGTATAGATCCACACGGCCAGATGGCCGTGTGTACCAAAATGACTGGAGCGGAAGACGGGATTCGAACCCGCGACCCTCGCCTTGGCAAGGCGATGCTCTACCACTGAGCCACTTCCGCATTTCAATCAGCACGCTTCCACGAATCGCCACGCCGTATCCTGCGGCAACATGGTGCCGAGGGGCAGAATCGAACTGCCGACACGGGGATTTTCAGTCCCCTGCTCTACCGACTGAGCTACCTCGGCCCAAAGCAGACCAAAGAAAATGGCGGAAGCGACGGGAGTCGAACCCGCGATCTCCTGCGTGACAGGCAGGCATGTTAGACCACTACACCACGCCTCCGCAAACCTGCTGAGTTTTCAAACTGGTGGGCGAAACAGGGCTCGAACCTGTGACCCCCTGCGTGTAAAGCAGGTGCTCTCCCGGCTGAGCTATTCGCCCCAGCGCCCCTCGGCGCTTTTTCATTATACAGTACACGATTTCCGCATGCAATAGGGGTCAGGCTACTTTTTGCTGTGCGATGCCCCCCTCAGCTCGTCGGGAATTGTCTCTCGAGCGTACGCGAACAGGTACTCCTGGGCATATCCCGCCAGGTTTCCGAACTTGTCTGACGCCCACCGGCGTATCTCGCGATGGGGTATCTCCGCGCCTCCGAAGTAGAGGCAGCGCACCGCCCTTTCGATCCACACATCAACTGGAAATGCCTCGAATTTGCCCATCGAGAAGAGCAGCACGCAATCGGCTACCTTCTCACCGACGCCCCTGAGCCGGATCAGTTCCTCCTTGGCGGCAGGGTATTCCATGGCTGTAATGGCGTCCAGATCGGTTTCCCCCGTCGCTGCCCTATGAGCTGCCTCGCACACGGCGCGCGACCGAAAGCCAGCCTTGCACGCTACAATCTGGCATTCCTCAGCGCACGCAAGGTCGCGGGGCCCCGGGAAAGAGAAGCGTGTCGCCTCGTCCTGGCAATCACCAAGGGGCCTGCCCCAACCGCGAGCAATGTTCTCTATCGCCCTGGATATCTGAGGGATGCCGTTTCTGGCAGAGAGGATGTACGAAACCAGACACTCCCATGGCTCCTGCGCCACCAGCCTGAGCCCACGCGAATGCTCCACCGCAGCTGCCATGATGGGGTCTATGGACGCGATCTCCTGCTCGATATGGGCGTGGGGCGTTCGAAGGCGGAAGTAGTCCATCACTACCTCCATGGTTGCCGAATCCACAGGAGGGTGCACCACCAAGGCGCCGCCTCGCTGCTCTAGTCGTAGAAGCTTGCCCCTGACGACCCCTTCCTCCATGTCCACCCCGTCCACCCCGTCCGCCCCGGCGCCGCTCGTTCGTCGCCAGCGGAACGCCTGCCCACAGTGGCAGGTGGTGTGAAGATCAAAGCTATCGAATCCCGTGATGCAGCACTCATCCATCATCTACCGCTCACCGCCGGCAAGAGATTCAAGCACAGCCTTCAGCTGGCGCTCGATCTCGCCGTACCCCTCCCAGTCGCCGCGTTTGAGGCTATCCTGGCCCTCTTGAAAGAGCTCCAGCGCTCTCTGCGCATCTTGCTTTGCTCCCGCCGAATTGCCGCCTGCGCCCTGCACTGCTCCTAAAGATGCGCCCGCATCGGCAGAGGCGGCTCCATGGGCTGGCATCGCGTAAGTAGCCGGAGTGCCGGTGAGGGCCTTGGCCCCTCTCCCAAGCCCAATATCGGCCTGGCTCACGCCGAGCATCGACGAAAGGGCGCTGCCCAGGTCCTGCCCTATGGCCAGGCGCGTGCCATCCGATACTACCACCCTCTTGAGCTGCGGAAGCTGGCTGGCCTGCGCCGCGAGGAACAGCGGTTCCACGTAGAGGATGCCCCGGCCTATCGGGTACACGAGCAAGTTGCCTCTGATCACACTGGAACCCTTCTGATTCCAGAGCGCAAGCATCTTAGAGATCTCGGCATCCTGATCGATCTGGGCCTCAATCTGCATGGGCCCGAATATGACCCGCTGCTTGGTGAACTTGTAGATCGTCATCTGGCCGTAGTCGTCCATGTCGCAATCAACTGCAAGCCACGCAGTCATGTTGTCCTTGCGCGCCGGGGTGAAAGGCATGAACAGCACGAACCCGAGGTTATGGTCACCGGGGAGTTCCATGTTGACATAGTATGGAGCGACCTCCCGCTGCGAGCCTTCGTAGAGCTCTTTGGGGATGCCCCAGTAGTCTTCCTTGTTGTAGAACACCGCTGAATCCCGCATGTGATACATAGCGTACATTCTCGACTGCATAAGGAACAGATCCTCGGGGTAGCGAACATGCGCCCTGATCTCAGCGGGCATTTCGGACGCCGGTTTGAACACGCCCGGGAATACCTTCGAATAGGTGACCGCTATGGGGTCATCAGGGTCGACAAGATAGAAATCCACCTTCCCGGTGTAGGCGTCCACAGTCGCTTTCACCGAGTTCCTGATGTAGTTGATATCGCCCGCGAAGCGTTCCGCATATGGATAGGCATTTGAGGCGGTGTACGCATCCACCATCCAGACCAGCCTTCCATTGGCTATGATGATGTATGGATCGTGGTCGAACTTCAAGTAGGGTGCGATCTTCCGCAGGCGCTCTCCGATCTCACGGGTGTACAGAATCCTGCTGTCGGGAACGATGTCCCTAGATAGGAGTATCTTCGCATCGGAGAATCTCGTAGCCAGAAGGGCTCTCTTGAGCAGATGGCCCATTCTCACCCCGGAATCGGCAGAGTATTTGGCGTACGCGTTGGCGTCACCCATCGGGTAATCGAACTCCTGGGTCCTGGTGTTCACGATCACCCAATCCCGCGTTTCCTCGCCGAAGTATATCTCCGGCCTCTCCACCGCGAGTTCAGGCTCTCCTACCGGAGGTATGTCGCGCAACACGAATGTGGGAAGGCCATCCTGGCTGATGTCATTGACTGGGCTCGCGCACACACCGTACCCGTGGGTGTACTTGAGCCTCAGGTTCATCCATGTCTGGGCTTCCTTCGGCAGGCGCGCCGCATCAAGCTCGCGCGCTGCGATCATCACCTGAGTGGTCTTGCCCCCGATAGTGTACCTGTCGATATCGATGTCGGAGAACTTGTAGTAGAGGCGCATCTCCTGAAGCTGACCGTAGGTTGAGAGGAGAGGCTCCCAATCCCATACCCGCACATTCCTAATGGTGGATCCGGCGGCCAGGATATCCTGGGGCGCCAGCTCGCTGGCCACCTCGAACTCCCTCTCCCTGATATCATCGAGGCCGAACGCTGCCCTGGTGAAATCGATGTTATGCTCTATGTACGGCCTCTCCAGCTCCATCTCGTTGGGGCTTACGACCAGTCTCTGGATGATGCCCGGGAATACTCGGAATATCATGAGAGACCCGATCACCACTAGCGTTAGGGCAATAGTGGATACTCGCAGTATTCGTGGCCTGGCCTTTACGATGCCTGCGAGAACCATGAGGATGGCTGCTATGATCGCCACCGCCTCCAGAATCCTCAGCGCAGGCAGTGCGCCACGCACATCCGCATAGCTGGCCCCCAGCACCAGCCCTCTAGTGGAGTAGAGCAGGTTGAACATGGCCAACCGATAGCCTCCCGCCACCATGATGAACATGATCGCGGCAAGCACACATATGTGGAGCTTCGCCTGCGGGCTGATCCCGGAAAACACCAGCCTCCCGTGCCCAGCAAGCCCAGAAGCCGGGCGCTGCCCGAACGGTCCGCCACTGGTTTGCGCTGCATCCGGCTCCCGGCGCAAGAGCTTGAAGATACTGCCGGACATCAGGTAGATCAGGATCACCAATGCAGTGGTCAAGATCACAAGCCATGCGGCCGACGCGTAAGTCCCCTTTATCAGAGGCATTCGGAAGATGTAGAACGACACATCATTCCCGAAAATCGGATCAGCCTTGCCGAACGGGGTTGCGTTGAGGAACTGGTGAAACTCCATCCAGCGCCCCCATGAAGCCCCGATCGCAGCCAGACCCGCTACTGCGGAGAGGAGGTTCGCGAGCCGCTTGGGCATCAGCTTCGAAGACCGCCTCACAACGAGAAGGTTCGCGAACACGAATATGTATGCAATCGTGAACATGGCCAGGCCGGTGATGGCTCTGGCCTCGACTCGCTTCCAGTATACGCCCAGATAACCTAGGTCAGCGTACCACATCTGCTCGGCGGCGAAGGCCGCTATTGCCCTCCAACCAAGAGCGACGGCCAACACGATGACAAGCACGATCCTGAGGACTCCGTATCCCTTACGCATCTGCCCCATCCTTTCACAGGACGAAATCGCCGGCATTAGCCGATTCCCGGAAAATAGCAAAAGAGGGCTTGCATCAAGCGCGCCTGACGCAAGCCCCCCAACGTGTGTTCCCCTATCAGACCGACTCTGCGACAGAAGCCTCCGCCTCTGGCGTCGGCGTCGGCGCTGCGCTGGCCTCAATACACACGCGCTTCCCGGCCTTTCCAACGCGCTCAAACTTCACATTGCCGTCCGCGGTCGCAAAGAGCGTGTAGTCGCTGCCCATTCCCACATTGACGCCTGGGTAAATCTTCGTTCCGTGCTGCCTCACGATGATGCTGCCGGCGCTGACCCACTCACCGCCGTACTTCTTTATTCCGAGCCTCTGCGACTGAGAATCCCGGCCATTCCTGGAACTGCCGACACCCTTCTTGTGCGCAAATAGCTGAAGGTTCATTGTTATCACAGTGGACACCTCCTGGTGCATCAGTCAATAGGCCCGATTAGTCGTGAATCGTTGTTGACCCTCACATGGTCCGGGTACTCATGGGCGATCGCCGTGATGCCCGATATCATGGTCTCCAAGATCGCATCGGCGCGCGTGCGCACATCTCCCGACCTACACTCGAGGATCACGCATTCGAGTGTCCCGCCCCTGCGGGCACTCCTGACCGCTACTCGGGCCCCCGCGTGTTTCGCGAGGCCATTGGCAGCTGCGATTGCCAGAGCCGAGACCCCAGCGCACACGATGTCGCTGCCGTACTCGGCTGCGCCCGCGTGCCCCCGAACGGTGAACCGAACTACATGCCCGCCCGCCCGCACCACCGAAAGTGAAACCACGTCGCCCGCCCCTAGGCCCCTGCTATCGACTGAATTCTAACAGAGGTGAATGGCTGCCTGTGGCCGGTCTTCTTGCGCTCGTGCTTCTTGGCCTTGTACCTGAATACGTAGATCTTCTTGGCCTTGTCGTGACCAAGAACCGTTCCAACAACGGAGCCGCCCAGCACCATCGGTTTGCCCACGGTCACGGTCCCGTCTGCAGCGATCATAAGAACACGACTGAAGATGACTTCCTCGCCGGCTTCCACATCGAGTTTCTCAATACGGACGACGTCGCCAGGCGAGACGCGGTACTGCTTGCCGCCGGTCTCCACAACTGCGTACATACTCCAAACCCCCTCGCACTATTGGCTCGCCGAGATAATGAAGGCAGGCGAAATGCCGCTCCCCGGTGCTTGCCGCAGCACATCGGAGATCAGCAGATCCGCCGTTTGCGGGCCTTTCTCGAGCGGCTTCGTGCGACACACCCAGTCGCCCGCAGCGTTTCAAATATAGCACACCGAAAAATGAGTGTCAAACAAGCTCAGGCACTGACTCAACGGTCTCGGCCGGTGTAGCAAGTTTGGCCTTGGCGTAGGTCTTGAACACCTTGGTCACCTTCGCCCGTACCCTGGTTCCCACCATCTTCCCGGCGCCCTCCACATCGATGACATATCCTTCGAGACGCGCGATGCCGTCACGAGCGTTCGTCATGTGCGGCTCCTCGATGACCACGTCGATCACGTCGCCGGAAGACACGGGAAGAGCCTTCTTCTCCACATCCTCGCGGGTCCCCACTGCCGCCACCACGATGTCTTCCACTTTCTGATCGAAACTGCCCTTCACATAGATCGACTTCCCAGTCTCCTCCTCGAGAGCAGCCAGGTTGGATCCACCCGCGCCTATGAGCACTGCCGCCACCGACGGATGCAGCAACAGCAGCATCGCGGGTTGCTCTGTAGAAAGCGCTTCCTTCTTTATCGCGCGCATGGCACGAAAGGCGAGAGTCTCCTCTGAGAGAGTCCTGCCCCTTCCTTCGCAGGTAGGGCACACCTTCATCATGGATTCCGCGAGGCCCTGCTGCACCTTCTTCCGGGTCATCTCCACCAGGCCCAGCTGGGTGATGCCTAGAACTGACGATTTTGTCTTATCGCCTGCGAGGGACTCTTCGAGCTTCTTGATGACCTGCTTCTGATGTGACTCCTCATCCATGTCGATGAAGTCGATCACGATGATTCCGCCGATGTTGCGAAGCCTGAGCTGCCGTGCGATCTCCTCCGCGGCCTCCAGATTCGTCTTCAGCACCGTGTCCGCCAGGCACGTGGTTCCGATGAACTTCCCGGTATTCACATCGATGACAGTGAGAGCCTCAGTGTGATCGACGACGATGTACCCGCCGCATGACAGCCACACCTTGCGCCGCAGAGCACGGGCGATCGCCTCCTCCAACCCGTAAGAGTCGAAGATGGGCTCCTTTCCCGTGTACAGCTGGATCCTCTCGCGCATCGACTCAGACAGCATGTTCGATAGTTCCGATACCTTCTTGAAGTCAGCGGAGTCATCCACGGTGAACTTCTCCACATCCTCGCCGAAATGATCCCGCACAAGCCTGAACACGAGGTCGTAATCTTTGTGCAGGAGTGTCGGCCCCTTAGCGCGCCTCCCCCGGCCCTGGATCCTCCGCCACAGCTTCACGAGGAACTGAATGTCGGCGGCGATCTCCTCCTGGCTCTGTCCTTCTGCGACAGTCCTGACGATCACGCCCATCCTTCGAGGTTTAGAGGCCTGAGCAATCTTTCTGAGCCTCTCCCTCTCTCCGTCCTCGTCTATCTTCCTCGACACGCCCACATAATCAAGGGTGGGCATGAGCACCACGTACCTGCCCGGCAGCGTCACATCAGTAACCACCCGGGCTCCTTTGGCGCCGATCGGCTCCTTTGTGACTTGCACGACAATCTCCTGACCCGGCTTAAGGATGTCCTTGATGGACTTGGACTTCTTCTTCGGAACAGGTATCTCCTCACCGTCAGCCTCGCGGACTGTCTTCTGGTCCCGTCCGCCTCTCCCTGCAAGGGCATCATCGACGTAAAGAAAAACGTTCCGTTCCAAACCTACATTCACAAATGCCGCCTGCATTCCAGGCAGCACGTTCTCTACGACGCCCCTGTATATGTTCCCTGCATATCGCGGATGGAGGGATCTCTCAATGAACAGGTCCACAAGCACCCCGTCCTGCAGGATGGCGGCCCTCACCTCTCCGTTGTCCGAGTTGACAACGATCTCCTTGGTCACATAAATCAACTCCTGGGGATTGGTCCCCCGGCCATAACGTAGTCTCTGCACCGGGCGCACATCGGGGACACGAGAGCATCCCCTTCTGTAAAGTACAGCCCAGTGCGGCTGATTCTGCAGCCGCCTAAGTCCCACACTGCCCCGGCTATCTCCCCGAGGTGCGCGATGAGGTCCAAAGGCCTCAGATGCGCGCGTCCACCGCAGGCACACGTGAAATCCAGCTCTGCGCCAGCCCTAATCTCCCGCACGAGAGGTCTGATGTCCGCCTCCCGCTCTCCACTCTTCGTTTTAATCCTGGCAATGGAACTGCCCCTTGCCATAAACTCACGCGCCCCGCACGCAAATGCCGCTGCTGCCTCCGGCGTCGCCCCTGATGCCCGGTAGGAGGCATACTCCACACTCGCTGCCAGGGCTGCCTTGCCATCCACAGAACAGGCCGAAACCGCCGATATGCCAGGCGGCATTGAATCCGCGAGGGCCTTCAGAGCATCTGCGACTGGCATGTCCGAACCTAGCTCAATGTCCACATACTCCGCTTCAGACGTCAACCCGACACCGAGCGCAATCGCTAGAGACATCTTGGGATGGGGGTGATAGCCCTCAGAGTAGGCAATTGGAATTCCCGCCCGTCTGATCGCCCTCTCGATTGCCCTCATGAATCCCAAGTGCGAAATGAACCTGGCATCTTCTCCCTTGCACAGCTGCACCCTTAGGATCATGGCCTTTCCGCCCCCTTCTCGAAAGCGGCATCGGCGAGGCGCACACGCACGTCTCCAGCGCATGCACCGCATCCAGAGCAGTCGCCCTTGCGGCAGTCCGGGGTGATCTCCCCTCGCACCGCATGTTCCGCCTCGCGGATCAGGAAATCCTTTGTGACTCCCATGTTGATGTAATCCCATGGCAGAGGATCATCATAGCTGTAAGAGGCATTGGCCCACCTGGCAGGGTCAAGGCCGAGTTCGCTGAAGGCTTCCCGCCAAAGATCCGCCCTGAACTGATCTCCCCATCCATCAAACCGACATCCGAGTTCCATGGCTCGCTGGATCACCGGCGCCAGATCCCGGTCTCCCCTGGCGAGAGCCGCCTCCAAGTGGCTCGCCTGAACGTCATGGAATGAGACTGAAAGCCCCCGAACTCTCATCCGATCCCTCAGGCGCGCCTGTTTCGAGATGATCTCCTCAATGGTATTCTGTCCGAACCATTGGAAGGGCGTATGGGGCTTAGGGACGAACGACGAGACGCTGACGTTCACCCCGACCCTTCCCGACTTCCCCCGGCGGGAGGCGATCCGGCGCCCGAGAGACAGCACATTCCGGGCGAGATCCCCGATGCCATCCACATCTTCATCGGCCTCATATGGAAGGCCGATCATGAAATACAGCTTGACCTGGTCCCAGCCTGATTCAAATGCATCGCCGGCAGCCGACATCAGGTCTTCCTCAGTGACACCCTTGTTGATGATGTCTCGCATACGCTGAGTCCCGGCCTCTGGAGCGAATGTGAGACCAGTGCGCCTCGATTTCTCCACCTCGCGGGCAAGGGCAATCGAGAAGGAATCGACTCTTAGAGATGGCAGCGACACAGCCACTCCCCTGGGCCCGTAGTCTCTCGCGAGCCTGGAGGCTAGCTCACGCACGTAGGTGTAATCTGCACTCGACAGCGAGAGCATCGAGATCTCCTCATAGCCGGAGCTGCCGATGAGTGAATCGGCAAGATCGCACAGACCGGGCAGGCTTCGCTCGCGCAAAGGCCGGTAGATCATCCCGGCCTGGCAGAACCTGCACCCTCTGCTGCAGCCGCGCATGACCTCAAGGGCTATCCGGTCGTGCACAGCCTCCATGAAAGGAACGATGAACTTGCGAGGGAACTCGGCGCCATCCAGATCTGCCACAACCCTCCGTCTCACAGGGTTCGGAAGACGCGGACAGTGCACGCCCTCAATTCGCGCAAGCTTCTCAACAAGCTCAGACCTGCCCATCCCGGTCTGTTTGGCCGCGGCGACCTCGGCCATGATCTCCGCCAGCACTTCCTCCCCATCGCCCATAACCACGAGATCTAGGAATGCCGCAATGGGTTCTGGATTGGATGCGCACGGCCCTCCGGCGATTATGATTGGGTCTCCATCGGACCTAGCATCCCAACGGAGGGGAATCCGAGCCAGGTCGAGCATGGCAAGGAGGTTCGTGTAGGTGAGCTCGTACTGTAGGGTGAATCCGATCAGGTCGAACTTGCGCGCCTCGGTGAACGTCTCGAGTCCATACAGAGGCACGCCCTCCGCGCGCATCTTGGCCTCCATATCCGGCCATGGCGCGAAGGCGCGCTCGGCGATCCACTCAGGTCTGCGGTTCACCACGTCGTAGAGGATCTTGAACCCTATGTACGACATCCCGACCTCATAAACGTCGGGGAAGGCAAGAAGAATCGAAGCTCTGACATCCCCATGTTCACGGCGTACGGCATTCAACTCATGCCCTGTGTAACGCGCCGGGTTGGATATGTATGGAAGGACCTTCCGATCCAGCATGTCCCGGATATTCAAGCGTGCTTTCACCTCATCGCCATTCTCACCCCAGCAGCGAGCTTACTGTCGCATCTGGGCCGCACTCAGCTGCGCGGAGAAGAAACTCATACTCGTAGAGACGGCCCATTTCACGACCGTCGGGTCCAACTACGGATATTATCAGCAGATCCCTACCGGCAAGCACAGGAAAGAGCTTCCTTGCCGGCATGTCCCATCTGGCCGCCACCACCGCCGCGCAGACTGCGCCCCGCTCGCGCAAGAGAGAACGCTTTCGGAGGGCGGAACGAACCCCATCAAAATGCAGGCGCGAAGAGCGCGCCTCTCTCCCCGCCTCAATCCATATGAACACTCCTATTGCTGGAACTAGCAGGTTGAACCAGCCCAGAGCCGCTCCTAAGACCCCCACGGCGGTCACCGCCGCCGCTGCTGCCCTCGCAACCGATGCGGCAATCGCGGTGGCCCGCGGAAGACCGCGCCCCTCCACCAAGAGCGCCCGGAGGACACGTCCTCCGTCAAGAGGAAACGCAGGGAGGAGGTTGAACAATGCCAGTGCCAGGTTGGCGCCAACGAAGAACTCTGCAGCTGCAGCCTCCACGCACCCATACCTGATGACTGCGTAGCCCGCGGACGCCATTACCAACGAGGCCATGGGGCCAGCCATCGCCACGGCTGCCTCAACCTCAGGCCTGCCCCCAAGATCCTCGCCGAGCCTCGCTGCCGCTCCTATCGGGGTGATCTCGATGGCCGCCACCGCGATGCCGAAGCCGGCAGCCGCAACCGCGTGGGCCGCTTCATGGAACAGCATGCAGGAGAAGACGGTCGCCCATTCTCCAAGGCTCCCGGCCTTCGCGTAGAGAACCGCGAACACGACTACCAGAGGGTCTACGGTGATTCCGACTCCAGCCATCGATCCAAGATTAAGCCTCAGGCGCCGCCACTGAGAGCATCCCAATTCCAATTGCGGCGTCACCCCACTGTCGTACGGCCGTGGCTCATGATAGCCTCGCATTCGGCGCCTATGTGATTGTATGCACTACAGAATCACCGTCTGCCTCCTCATGTGGATGTTCTCAAGAATCGCAACTCCCAGCATCGTAGCCATTAGAGAACTCCCGCCAGAGCTGAAAAACGGAAGCGGGATGCCGGTGCATGGCGACAGGTTCACAGTCATCCCCACGTTTACGAAAACGTGAACAAGGATCACAGAAGTCAGGCCGACTGCTGTCAGCATCCCGAACCTGTCCCGCGCCACAGTCGCCACCCTATAGCCTCTTCGCACAATGCAAAACAGCAGGCCGAGCGCAGCCGCTGCGCCGAAAAAACCAAGCTCCTCTCCGATCACAGAGAAAATGAAATCGGTGTGATGCTCGGGCACAAAGTTCAGCCGTGCCTGAGTGCTCTGGCCGAACCCCTTTCCCATCAGCCCGCCAGAGCCGATGGCGATCTTCGACTGATTAACATTGTACCCGGCGCCCCTAGGATCCATCCCCGGATTGAAGAACACCAAGATGCGCAGGCGCTGATGCTCCTTGAGGACGAAGAAGAACGCCGCGGGCGCCAGCGCAAGCAGTCCCACCGCCAATATGAGCCCGAGGACCTTCGGGTTCGCGCCGGCAGCATACATCATTGCGAAGAACACCGGCGCCAGCACCAAAGCGGATCCCAAATCATTCTCCGCTATCACCAGCGCCATCGGCGCGAAAACTATCAGCCCAGGAACAATGAAGCTCCGGAGCGTGGAAAGATCATCCTGTTCTGCTAGGTAAGCCGCAAGGGCGATGACTACACCTATCTTGGCGTACTCCGAAGGCTGTATTGCCAGCGGGCCGAGGCGAATCCAACCTATCGCCCCCTTGGTCCGTGTGCCGAGTAGGAACACCGAACCGAGCATTCCCACGCAGCCCACGTATATCCATGTCGCGAAACGCGCGTAGTATCGGTAGTCGATCACCAAGGCCACCAGGGCCACAACGGAACCCACTGCAGCCGCCATGAGCTGCTTCTTCACGTAGAAAAGCGGGTTTCCCTGCGTAAGCCTGGTGTTGAACCTCGTGGCGCTGTATATCATCGCGCAGCCGAACAGTATTGAGATCACCACTGCAATGGCGAGCCCATAGTCGAGGTTCCGAAGGAGCCTCTTGTCGATCAGCATCCGGAAGCCTCCCGATGAGTCTGGGTACGCTACACCGTCTGTCGCTCGGAGTCAGTTGCCGCATGCTACCTTGCCCGCGCGGCCTCCCGCGGAAGCTCGCGGACGGGAATGCTGGCCACGATGGCCATGGAACCGTCGCATTTGTCGAACTCCACGCGCATGTTGCTGTCGTCGATCTCCATGTACCTTCCGATTACCTGAATCAGATCGGACTTGAGCTGCTCCATGACAGCGGGCGAGAAGGTGGAACGGTCCTGCATGAGAACGAGCCGGAGCCTGTTCTTGGCCGCATCTCTGCTCGTTTCACCCTCAAGGCGCCCGAAAAGCCTTGCCAGAAAGTCCATCATCGCGCCTATCCCCTTCCCCGCCCGAGCCATCTTACGAACCGGGTGAACAGGTCCTCCGGCTCAGCCGTGGCTGCTATCGGCACGTCTTCGCCCATAACCCTGGCAGCAATATCCCGGAAGGCCCTGCCCGCCTTGGACCTATCATCCATTACCGCAGGTTCTCCTTTATTGGTAGCCACAATGATCGACTCGTCATCTGGCACGACGCCTAGCAACTCGATCTTCAGAAACTCTATGAGATCGTCGACCTCCATCATATCGTGGCGCTTCACCATGTCGGGCCTTATGCGGTTCACCACAAGCCAGGGCCTGCGGATATCCTCCGACTCGAGCATGCCGATGATGCGGTCAGCATCGCGGACCGCCGACATCTCAGGAGTCGTCACCACAATCGCCTTGTCGGCGCCGGCGATGGCATTCTTAAAGCCCTGCTCAATACCTGCAGGGCAATCCAGTATGACGTAGTCGAACTCTTCCCTCAGTTCATCCGCTAACCGCCTCATCTGCTCCGGAGTCACCGAAGTCTTGTCCCTCGACTGCGAGGCAGGCAATAGGCAGAGATTGTCGAGCTTCTTGTGGCGGATGAGAGCTTTCCTCAGTTCACACCTGCCCTCGACGACGTTGACCAGATCGTAGACGATTCTGTTCTCCAGCCCGAGCACCAGGTCGAGATTACGCAGGCCTATGTCAGCATCGACCAATGCCACATTTGGACCGGCCATGGCGAGCGCCGCGCCAATGTTCGCCGATGCGGTAGTCTTCCCGACGCCGCCCTTCCCGGACGTTACCACTATGACTGTACCGCTCAAACCTAACACCGTCCCCTAATGAGATGTCCAGGGTTCTATCACAATCGACCCGTCCCGCAGAAAGGCGATTTCGGGGCCTAGCGGCGCCTGAACCTCGTTGTCGGGCGCACGAGTGATCCGATCTGCGATTCGCAGCTGTGTGGGCATGAGCTTCAACGCCACTACCCGCGCGTCCTGGCTTCCCGCCGTGCCCGCGTGAGCCACGCCTCGCAGCGCTCCGAACACGACGATATCCCCTGTGGCAGATACCTCGGAGCCTGGGTTCAAATCACCCATGATGACAATATTGCCCTCAAACGAGATGGACTGCCCGGACCGGAGTGACCTCCTCAGCAGAATGCTATCAGCATGTCCTGGCGCCTGGCCTGCTTCAAGCCCGCTCACCTCAGGAGACGGAAGACGCTCGCTCGTCCGCTGCCTCGGAGCTGACACATCGTGACTGCCCATCGAGAGACCGTACTCATCCAAGATGGTCCTGACCTCCTCGACCCACTCCGGCGGCACGACCGTTCCGCGGGTCTCCAATGTCACGGAAGCGCCAGAGTAGAATTCCTTCGATTCCTCAAGCCTTCGACGCAGCATCTCCTTTAGGTTCTCGATGTTGTCATCAGCATCGAGAACCAGGCGAAGCCCCTTGCGAGTGCCCTTGAAGATGACCTCTTGAGGTTTCAGCGACACCACCGCCCATTTCCACAGTCCACGGCATATCAGTTGACTATTCTTCAGAGGGTTGCCGTTTCCCTCTACCCTGCCGCAACGCCTGGCGCCCTAATCCACTACGCCATCCGGCGGTCTCGAGGCATTCGATGCCCCAGGTGTTACGCCCCCGTCTGCCGCACCAGGCGCGGCAGATGTGCCCGTCTCCGCCGCAGCGGGATGGAATGACGCCTCGTACGCCTCGAATATCGCCCTGGCCACTGGCGCCGCGGCAGTCCCTCCTCCTCCTCCTCGCTCGATCATCACGGCCACAACGATCTCTGGCTTGTCTGCCGGCGCCCAGCCCACGAACCAGCCGTGGGGGTCACCTGGAGGCGCCTGCGCAGTGCCGGTTTTGCCTGCAACGGGCGTCGCAAACCCTCGAAACGCCCACGCCGCCGTGCCCGTGCGCGTCACTTCCAGCAAGCTCGCGTGCAGATAATCCCATGTTCGCGTCGACAGAGCAGCTGTGCGCTCAACCGTTGGGGAGAATGCCTCCTGAACCGCACCATCTGCCCCAAGCACCTGCCTCACCACGTAGGGCCGCGGAACCGGGCCTCGCATGGCGATCCCAGCGTACGCCGCAGCCATCTGAAGCGGAGTCACAGTCACCTGCTGGCCTATGGCATAGCTCAGCCTCTCGCCTGGCATGAACGTGCGGACTGATGAATCAGGCACTGAGCCGGAAGACCCAGGGGGCAGGTTCTTGGATCCAGTGGGATACGAGAGCCCGAACTGCCTGGCCATCGCCGCCATCTGGTCTGCAGTCAGCCTCCTGCCGAGCTCGTAGAAGACGATGTTGCAGGAGTTTACCATCCCCTGGAATAGGTTCTGGCGCCCATGGGATGTCCCCTTGGACCACACTGAGCATCTCATGCCGTAGTAGTGCTGCGACTCCGACGGCGAGCACAGGAACTTCTCCGTAAGAGACACCACCCCCGCTTCGAGGGCAGCCGCTGCCGTGAATGGCTTGAAAACCGATCCTGGCGGATAGGCGCCTGAAATTGCCCTGTTGAATAGGGCGGACACCGTCCCGGACACCTGCTGCCAATGCTGATCGGAGATCCGGGGAACGAACCATCCAGGGTCGTATCCAGGCTCACTCGCGAGGGCTATTACCTCGCCGGTTCGGGCATCGATCGCAACAGCCGCGCCTGCTCTCGCGTTCTTGTATTTGCCGGCGCGAAGCGTGGCGAGCTGAGCCCGAAGAGCCTCTTCGGCCGCGCGCTGGACGGCGGAATCGATCGTGAGCACGAGTGTAGCGCCACTCGCCGCAGGTTCCTTGCCCATGGTTCCGACTGGACGCGCCAGGGAATCCACTTCCACCTCAATGGCGCCATCCTTCCCGCGCAGCTGATCCTCGAACTCCCTCTCGAGGCCTGCCTTGCCTATCCGATCTCTTCCTCGGTAGCCCTTGCTCCCGAGTTGCTGCAGTTCCTCCAGGCTTATCTGACCCACGTACCCGATGAGCTGGCCAGCGACTGAGCCCTTCGGATAGCTCCGGTAGGGTTCATCCTCAATGATCACGCCAGGCAGGTCCACCTGATGCTCAGATACTCTCACGACGACCTCTGGTGGAGCATCTTCCATGAGTCGTGCTGGCTGGTACGGGATTCCGTACCTGCCCTCAGTCTGCCCTGCGATCTTCGCCTCGATATCCTGCACTGAAATGCCCAGAAGCTCGGATAGCAGCCGCACCTCGCCATCGCGATCCAGGAACTCCAGGGGCATGGCTGAGATGGTGTATGCCATCCTGCTAGTGGCAAGCACCTCCCCACGGCGGTCCACGATCGGCCCGCGTGGAGCGGATATAGGCAGGAGAGCGAGCCTGTTGTTGGTCGCCTTCTTGCTGTAGTAGTCGCCCTGAATCACCTGAAGCTGCCACAACCTGGCCAGGAGGAGGACGAGAACTAGGGCGGACACGATCTGGAACAGCCTCAGCCTGCGATCTGCCCGGTTCTGCATCCGATTCAACATGATCAACTCCGTGACGGAACTACATCATAATCGAACGCGCCCGTTCACGGGGCGCAAGATAGACCCAGCGGTACAGCAAGGCACTCACACAGCAATTGAGTGCGATCATCCACGGAATTACCTCCAGGGCCGCGCGAGCAAGGAAGATCCTCGCCCCGAACGAGCCCGCGAGGAACAGATACACCAACTCCCTCACGATTGTCCCCAACCCGACCATCACTGCCGGGGTGATCAGGTTCTCCTTGAATAGCTTGGGTTCAGCGAAGCCGATGATTGCCGCTGCAGCCATGTCGGCGCCAGCATTAGCCCCTATGAACACGCCGGTCACTGCGTCCTGCAAGAGCCCGCCAACGGCCGCCGCAGCGAGCCCAGGGCCGAATCCTCCTATGATCGATGTGAGAGCAGCAACACAGAAAACCAGGTCAGGCAGGATCCAGCCGGGAAGCAGCACTGGAAACACGGCTGCCTGCACCACAAGCGCTGCGAAAAGGCAAAGCGGCGCCAGGAGCTTCCTCATCACTTTGCCACCCCTTCAGCGGAATCCACGAGTATGAGCATCTCCTCAAGATGCTGGAAGTCGACTCTCGGCCTTGCCAACGCCACCATCGATACGCCGTATTTCCCGCGCTCAACAGAGATGATATCCCCAACGACATAGCCCTTTGGGTAAACACCACCGAGGCCGGATGTGATAATCACATCGCCGACCTGCAGATCAGATTCCACCCCCAGAGGGCGAATGGTCATAAGGCCTGAGCCATCGCCAAGCCCATCAGCCACCACCAGGTCCCTCGATCTCAGATCCAGCCCGCCGATGGCGCTCCTTGCGTCGATCGCCAGCATCACAGTTGCAGTATGTGAAGTGGCCGAGACCACTCTGCCAACCACTCCTCGGTCATTCACCGCCGCCAGTGCGTTCACAACTCCATTTGCTGATCCCTTATCGATAACCACCGACTCAAGCCAGTTCCCTGGATCCCTATAGGCGACCCTAGCAGCCTCTGAGCGCCCCCGAAGCATCATTTTGAGATTCAGCAGCGAGGCTAGTCGCTGGTTTTCGAGCATGGCCTCCTCGGAATATATGGCAGATAGGCGCAGCCTGTCCACCTCAGCGCGGAGTTCATCGTTTTCCCGTTTCATGCTTCTTACAGAAACGACAAATGAAACCCACGACGAAACCGCCCTGCTCGCCTTTGTCGCAACCTTCGCAACCGGGGCGAACACCTCCCTCGCAACCTGCTCAGCCACTGACAGCCTTGCACGGTCACGGGAAGTAGAGTACACAAGCAGCACCAGAACGACTACACATACTGCTGTAACAATAGCGCGCCTGTTCGTGAAGAACTGATTCAAAGGAGTGCCTCCCGTGGGATACCCCTACTTGAGCCTTCCCGATGAGATCAAGACCCTCCTGTAGACCTCCAGGTGCTCAACTACGAGCCCTGCTCCCCTCACAACGCACGTGAGAGCGTCCTCCGTGGAGTACACGGGCATTCCGGTCGCGTCGGAAAGGAGCCTGTCAAGGCCCTTCAAGAGCGACCCGCCGCCTGTCATGACTATTCCCTTGTCGATGATGTCAGCTGAAAGCTCAGGTGGAGTCTTCTCAAGAGTCATCTTCACTGCATTCACGATCTCGCTGACCGTATCGGATAAGGCCTGCTGAACCTCGGCGCCTGAGATCGTGACTGTCTTCGGAAGTCCGTTTACGATATCCCTGCCACGCGCCTCCATGCTATCATCGCCCACCAGTGGATGAGCGGATCCGATGGTCTTCTTGATCTCCTCGGCGGTCCTCTCCCCGATCATCAGGTTGAAGTTGCGCTTCATGTAGTTGACTATCGCCTCGTCCATCTTATCGCCTGCTGTGGTTATGGACCTCGACGCAACGATGCCTCCAAGTGAGATCACTGCCACCTCGGTGGTGCCGCCGCCGATATCCACTACCATGTTGCCTGTGGGATCCTCAACCGGAAGGCCCGCGCCGATAGCGGCAGCCATCGGCTCCTCAATGAGAAAGGCCTCTTTAGCGCCAGCCTGGATGGCGGAGTCGTGAATCACACGTCGCTCAACCTGAGTGACTCCTGATGGAACCCCAATGACAACCCTCGGCTTGAACACGCCATGCCTCTTTGAGGCCTTGTCGATGAAATGGCGCAGCATGGTTACTGTCACGTCGAGATCGGCGATCACTCCGTCCCTCATTGGTCGAACAGCAATGATGCACGCGGGCGTGCGTCCCACCATCTTCTTGGCATCGTTTCCGACTGCCAGTATCTCCTGGGTATCGCGGTCGATAGCGATAACCGACGGCTCTTGGAGCACTATGCCCTTGCCTCTGACGTACACAAGAGTGTTTGCGGTGCCGAGGTCGATGCCCATGTCCTTCGACAGCCCGCCGAAAAGCGAGGAAAGCGCCATGGCGAATGGCTCCCTTCTAACGCAAGATTGGCACTAGCCCGAACTGAGCAAACCTTTTTCCTTGAAGCTGAAGTAGATGTTGTCGCCTATGATGAGATGATCTATTACTTCAATCCCGATGAGGGAGCCTGCACGAACTAGCCTCTTCGTGATTGCGATATCCTCAGGGCTCGGAGAAGGATCACCGCTGGGATGATTGTGCGCGACAATCACTCCGGCGCTGGCCGCCCTGATTGCTGCCCTGAACACTTCGCGGGGGTGCACAATCGAAGAGTTCAGAGTGCCAACTGAGATGACCGCTGTATCCACGATCCGATTTCGAGTGTCGAGGAAGATCGCCCTGAACTCCTCTTTCTCGAGATAACGCATCGCCGGCATCAGGATTCCAGCTGCATCCCCGGGCCCGCCTATCTCAGGCCTCGATTCGCCCTCGCATAGCAACACCCTGCGGCCGAGCTCAATCGCTGCCTGTATCTGGCCCGCGCGAACCACGCCAATTCCAGGCACACTCAATAGCTCCAGCATACTTGCAGTCGCAAGTCCGCGCGTTCCTCCACGCTCGGCGAGAAGGCGTGAGGCAACGTCCACCGCGCTTTCCCCGGGGCGCCCGCATCTGATGATGATGGCAATCAGTTCCCCGGTGGATACCGCGCCTAGACCGTACTCCAGCAGCCTCTCCATGGGCCGCTCGCCTACGGGCATCTCACGAATGGCTCGCCCAACCCCTGCCCTCTCTCCGCCTTTGCCAGCACTGCTCCCGTTCTCCCTGCTCATTGCCACACCTCGCATGCCGTGATTGCAAGCGCGGCACACTGCACCGGTGCGACCTTTACGCCCTAGAGAACGCTTAACCCGAAATGCGACAACATCAGCGCAAGGCGGCCCAATGGAAGCCCAACCACGCAGCTATAGTCGCCACATATTCCCTCCACTATGAGTGCGCCGATGCCCTGGATGGCGTACGCCCCTGCTTTGTCCATCGGCTCTCCAGTTTCCACGTACCTGCAGATGGTCTCCTCTGAGAGAGGCCTGATCCTCACGTCCGTGCACTCGTACTCCGTGAGCGACCTTCTCGAAGCGGCGTCAACCACCGACACGCCCGAATACACTTGGTGCTCCCTCCCCGCGAGCAGGCGAAGCATCCTGGCAGCGTCGTATCTATCAGCTGGCTTTCCCAGCACAGTACCGTCGATTACCACTATGGTATCGGCGCCCACAACCAAACCGCGGCCGACTTCTGATGCAACATCTGCTGCCTTGGCGTGCGCAAGGCTCATCACCAGATCGCCAGGATCAGACTCGCGGATTTGCTCCTCATCCACATGGCTCGCGATGACATCGAACTCCATGCCAATCTCACGAAGGAGTTCCTTGCGCCTCGGCGACGCGGACGCAAGCACCAAGCGATCACTGCCCATCCAACCCCTCCCACTCGGCAAGAGCGATGCTGGCATGCACCGCCCGAAGGGCCTTCTTTCCCTTTCTCAAGTCTACCATTTGAAATCCACGTTTACAAGAATGCTGCCTCGGCCAACAGCTGGCAGAGCAAGGACGGACCTCCGCCAATGGAAGTCCGTCCTATAAGGCGCTGGCTGCAATCCCCTGGTCACTGTGCCCACCAGGTCATGCCGTCGCTTCGACCTTGTCTGCTTTCGGGCACTCGGCCCTGACCCCGTCCGGCATGTTCCTAATGCACTTCACTGGGCACTTCTCCATGCATACTCCGCAGCGTGTGCACTTGGATTGGTCGATGACTGCCACGTTTCCGTCCATGGAGATGGCCTTTTCCGGGCAGTTCTTCACGCATATGCCGCATGCGATGCATCCTGCCGAGCATACCTTCTTCACATCAGGGCCGCGGTCGTGGGATCTGCACACTACATTCACCGACTGCGACTTGGTTCGAAGCTGGATCAAGCTGCGAGGGCAGGCTGCGACGCACTTGCCGCAGCCGGTGCATGCCTCATCCAGCACCCGGGGCAGCCCGTCGGCGCCCATGTACATCGCGTCGAACGGACACGCAGACACGCATGAGCCAAGGCCCAAGCAGCCGTAGGTGCATCCCTTGACCCCGCCGCCTGAGAGCATGGCTGCCCGGCAATCGTGGATTCCAGCGTATTCTGCAACATTCGGCGAAGCCTCGTGGCTTCCGAGGCAGAGCACCCTGGCGTACTTTGGCTCCATCTCGCCGGACGCCTCTACACCCATGATCTTCGCAACCTGCCTGGCTACTGCCGCTTTCCCAACGGGGCACTTGTCTACAGGCGCCTTTCCCTCGGCGATTGCCGCAGCCAACCCAGCACAGCCCGGATAGCCGCATCCGCCGCAGTTGGCAGCGGGGAGAACCGCGAGTATGGCATCTGCCCTGGGGTCGGAGTTCACCGCGAACTTCTTCGACGCCACCCCCAGCGACAGCCCGAATGCCAAGCCCATAGCCCCCATGCTTACGAGGGCATTAAGGCCGTTCATGTTTTCCACCCCCGTCCCGGTCTTTCGGAGTACCGGTCTTGTTGTCCATCATTCCAGTTCTCATTCTAACCGAGTGCCGCAATGGGCCCCCGTTCCTACATCCCCATGAGCTTCGCCACGTTGAAGCCGGAGAACCCGAGAAACGCCATGGCCAAGAGCCCTGTGGTGACGAGGGCGATTGGAAAGCCCACCATCACTCGGGATATGGGCGCAGTCCTCTGTCTCTCCCGGAATGCCGCGAACAAGATGATGGCCATGCCGTAGCCGAGCCCGCCCGCCGCTCCGCTGACCGCCGACTGCAGCAGTCCGTACTTAGCCTGGTAGTTGATGATCGCCACGCCCAACACCGCGCAGTTCGTGGTGATAAGCGGAAGGTAGATCCCCAAGGCCCTGTACAGCGACGGGCTATTCTTCTTGATCACCATCTCGATCAACTGCACAAGGGCAGCGATGACCAGAATGAACGAGACCGTTTGCAGGTATCCCATGTTCAGCGGATTCAGTATCAAGTTCTGCACCAGCCATGTCACCGCCGATGCGACTGACATGACGAACACCACCGCGAGGGCCATGCCGGAGGCAGTCTCCAGCTGCTGTGACACGCCTATGAAAGGACATGTCCCAAGGATCCTCGCGAGCATGAAGTTGTTCACCAGCACCTGGCTGAACAGTATCACCATCAACTCACGCATCTTGGATCCCCCCTTAATCGCAGCCTGAGCCGCTGGATTCCGCGGTCGGCTTCTTCTTCGATGTGAGCAGGTTGACCAGGCCAATGACAAGGCCCAGAGTAATGAACCCTCCTGCCGGCTGGTTCACAATGGC